>NZ_PJJV01000024.1:0-5059 GCF_002929655.1 Cryobacterium sp. M23 | reverse complement strand
CCAGCCCGCCAAAGAGCAAGAAAGCCAGCCACAACTAGCCGCCTAAACTCACGCTGGCCTCATTCACCTTGACAAATTCCGTATCTCCCGCTCGAACGCGCAGTGTGGGGCCGGGCACGCCACCGTTGTAACTGGGCGCACGCACGTCACGGCCAGCGAGGGTCACCTGTTGGGGTGAAGACTCGAGGTCAACGGTGAGAGTGCCATTGACGCTTCGTAGCTCCGGGGGCTCCACGAGGTCGCTCCCGGACGGTGTTGCCGGTGACGTAGTTGATGAGATCCGTTGATTGACGAAGAAATCCGTTCCGCCTACAGCCGTGCCTGCGATCCCCACCCCGCCGAGGATCAGGGCGCTACGGCGACTGAGATCGGGCACTACCGGTCCTCCTCGAGCACCCGTAGCTGATCACGCAACTGCTCCGCAGTGAGCTCCCCCCGAGCGAAACGCTCCTCAAGAATTTGCCTAGCACTGATCGAATCAGCTTGCCTCGGAGCGGATCGTGTGTCATCGCTTCCGGATTTGTTCGACAGTAAACGAACAATGACGTAAACGAGCACGGCGACGCCTGCAATAGCTAGCAGTCCGAATCCCCAGGACCATCCCATACTTCCGTTACCCCACATCATCTGAGTTCCTTCCGTTTACTAATCCGTAATGCCGTTATACCCCTAGAGGTATATAGTCTTAACTGGTAGATGGTACACGGTGTTGGCACGTGGAACGGCACGTACCTCACACACCGGTGCAACCCGCTGAAACTCACGCGACAAAAAGGGCCCAAACGCGAGGCTTTGACGGCTTCGAACTAGGCCCAGGGGTTGCGGGATATAGCTTGAGGCTATGACGACCGGGTGGAATCGGAAGACCATTGCTAGTGCCATGCTCGTCACTATCTTGACCTCGATCGGGGGACGCGCGCCTGCCAAGTGATGACGCTCTGGCGATAGGTCGCTGCTTTCCAGGATCCACTTGGGGACGCGCTAAGCCTCAATACCGTTCAGTTAAGTGTTTGAGTGGTGATTTCTGGCTCGTGGAGGGGTTGTGGCCAGTGCGTGTGGTGGAAGCGTTTGGCGGGCCACTTCGAGACCTTGCGTTTGATGACGCGAGGGTGTGATCGCCGTCGTCGCGCGGGGTTCAGGCGCCGGACGAGGGCGAGGATGGCGTGGCGCCAGACCGCTTTGGCGTGGTCAGGCTGCGGAAGGGGGAAAAGCGCCCTGAGCGACAGAGCGGCGGGCGATGCGGAGTGCGGCAACGAAAGAGACCCGGTCGGGGTCGCGGCGAGCGTGTTGGGCGGCCTCAACCATGAGGGTGCGGATCGCGTAGTGGCAACAGAGGTGGCCCCAGATTTCCTGCTTGACCAGGTCGGGGGATTTGGACCGCATCACCATGCGCGGCCCGCGTTGGTGAGTTTTCAACTCGTCGAACACGGACTCGATCTCCCACCGTTCGGAGTACACGGTCGCGAGTTCTTCCGCTGAGGCTTCGCCCGGATCAAGGATCGTGGTCAGCAGCCGGTAGGCGTCAGGGTTGTCGCGTCCATCGTCGATCGTGTAGTCCACGACCCGCACGGTCAACGGTGGTGTCGATTGCCGCCCAGGGCCAGAGGTCGGGATGATCGTCGCCAGCCAGGACCCGTCAGCGAGGGTCTCCAGATGCCTCGGACGAAGGTTCGTCTTGACCCGCCAAAGCAGGTCAGCGCCCGTCGCTGCCGCCTGAGCCCACAACCGGAAGCCGTAGAAGCCCCGGTCGGCCAGGACCAGCATGCCCGGCGTGAAACGGCCTGCGAGCTCACGGGAGAGTTCAATCTCCGACATCGTGCACGGTCCCATCACCGCGTCCAGAACGGCATGCGTTCCGCACTCCGCCAACGCCACCAGGCGCGCCTGCGGGAAAGCAGATTGCTCCCCCCGGCTGACCGGCGGCCGGCCAAAGAACTCCGCATTCACCACGCTGTCCGCCAGATCCAAGATTGTGCCGTCGATGGACATCAAACGCCGCCCCGCCAACCAGGAACCCGGCCTGTCAGGCCCTGCCAACGGCCGCGCCACCCGGGCAAACAGGTCTCGCACCGGCTCAAACCCCAACCGCCGACGCGCCTGAAAAATGGCCGACTTCGACGGCGGCGCGTACGCCTCGGACCAGCCCGATGACCACGACAAACCATCCGTCAGCTGAGCAAACACATCCTCGTACGACGCTTCGGCATACAAACCCATCCCGATCGAGAAATACGCCATCACCCGCGCCGGCAACGCCCGGTTCCGCTGCTCAGTCCGGCCCGCGGCCTGAACCACCTCGTCGATGACAGCCGCAGGAAACACCCGGGTCAACAAACCAACCGACACCAAATCCGACAACCGGCGATCAGAGACCGGCTTTACCCACCCTGTACGCGCCATAGCCACAACGTAACACGAGAACGCTTAACTGAACGGTATTGCGCCTAGCCTCAATCCACCGGTCCGCCTTGAATGAGCGGCGGATTGAGGCTTCGTCATCGGCGGGCTAGGGATGTTGTCCGTGCTCGCCGAGCTGCACAGCAACATCCTGGCACCCCTTATTTACGTTCTCACCGTTGACCTGAACTTCCTAGGAATCATCACCGCAGGTCTCTTCGCCCTCGTCTTACTCACTGTCTCCTTCCTGACGAGCACTCGTCGGGCTGCCGTGAAAGCTCAGGGACGTCAGCTTTGAGCGAGACCTCAATCCCGCAAGGGCGACTACCAAGTGAGCAGGGAACTGGACGACCGCACCGCGCGGTGCCATGCTGGTGTTGTATCAACCGAATGGAGATATGGTGGTCAACGCTTCAGGCGTGAATGTGGCGGAAACCCGCGCACAGCCCCGCGGGATCGGTCTACCTGGCACCATCCTCGGTATCGGGTTGGGTGGATTCGTCGATGGGATCCTGCTGCATCAGATCCTGCAGTGGCACCACATGCTCACCAGCGCCGCGACCGCGAACATTGATATCGGGTCCTACCCAGCGGATACGGTCCCCGGTCTGCAAATGAACACGCTTTGGGACGGGTTGTTCCATACGGTCACTTGGCTCGCGGTACTGATCGGGCTGGGAATGCTTTACTCTCGCGTCACCGGATCCCGCGGCCGCGTCTGGGCCTCACGCGTGCTCTGGGGCTGGATCCTGGTCGGGTGGGGAATATTCAACCTGGTGGAAGGCATCGTGGACCACCACATCCTGGGGGTCCATCACGTGATCAGCGGGGAGTTCCAAACCCTGGCCGATATCCTCTTCCTTGTCCTCGGCGCGTTACTCGTAATCGGCGGATGGCTGTTGCAGCGCATCGGGCGCCCCATCGATCTGACCGACCACAATGATCGAACGCACTCCTTGAGGTGATGTCCGACACGCACGAGGCTCACGCCGGCCACGCCGCCACCGCCTTGGGGACGGCGGTTCCGCTGATCCTCATCGCCGCAGTAGCGCTCGGATACGCTCTCCTCGCTCATAACCGCGGTAAGGAACCACGCGGGTGGAGCAGCTGGCGGACCGCAAGATTCCTCACCGGCTGCACTCTCCTCGCCCTGGGCTTATCCCCGCAGACCTCTCCATTTCCTCTCGGCGGGCTTCCCACTCACATGTACCAGCACCTGCTCATCGGGATGTACGCGCCCATCGGGCTGGTCCTCGGCGCACCCATAACCCTTCTGCTCCGGTCCGTACCCCGACGTCAAAGCAAGCTCATCGGACGCATTCTCCGAGCCCGGCCCATGCACCTCATCGCCCACCCCGTCACCGCATTGGCCCTCAATCTCGGAGGTCTGGCCGTGCTGTACTTCACCCCTCTCTTCACCGCCGCGTCTAACGCCCCTGTCCTTCACCACCTCGTGCACCTGCACTTCCTCGCGGCCGGCTACCTGTTCGCCTGGGTCATCTCGGGCCCGGATCCCGCGCCCCGACGACCGTCCGTGCCCGCCCGGCTGGTGATATTGGGCGTCGCGATCGCCGGCCACGCGATCATCTCCCAACTCCTCTACGCCGGGCTGTTCGTCCAGGTCCCCGCGTCCGCGTCCGAGTTCCGGCAGGCCGGAGAACTCATGTACTACGGAGGAGACCTCGCAGAACTTCTCCTCGCATTCGCCCTCGTCTCCACCTGGCGGCCACAGCACCGGCGCCAACTCGCACATCGCAATCAGGCGCAACCGAGCACTGTCAGTTAAACGGAACTCCCCGTCGTCTGCGCGTCGTTGTCTGGTCTGGGACTTTCCTACAACCGGCGGCCGTAGTCGCTCACATCTTCCGGATGGAGCCAGGCCGCGCAACGATCGGCCGACACCATCTTTCGTTGGACGCTTCCGATTGTTTGACCCGCAGAGGGTGGGCAAGATGCGGCCGGCGTGCTGCAGTGGACAGCAACAGCGGACCCATCACCATGGCCTTGACCCCGGAGAGTGGACACGGGTTAAGCGGCGAGTTGGATCTCTGCGGCCTGGGACGAGTATTGCATCTCGAAGTCCACCGGGGTGACATGCCCGATCGAGGAATGCCGCCGGCGGCGGTTGTAGCGGTTCTCGATCCACGCCGCGACGCCGCGGATCGCGCGCGCCCGGGTGGGCCAGATACGACGGTAGTAAAACTCTGTTTTCAAGGTCGCGAAGAAGCTCTCGGCCATGGCGTTGTCCCAGCAAATTCCGGTGTGTCCCATCGACCGGGTAATGCCATGTGCGGCAGCGAACTCGNCCGCGGAGAGCCATGGCCATGACCAGGGCGTCCTGGATGAGGTCGGTGCGCATGTGGTCGGCGATGGCCCAGCCGATCACGCGGCGCGAGTGGGCGTCGATGACGGTGGCTAAATACAGCCACCCTTCCCAGGTCCTCAGGTAGGTGATGTCGCCCACCCAGACCTGGTTCAGAGCCCCGGTATCCCACTGCCGTTTGACGGCGTCGACCGGGTAGGCGTCCTCGGCCTGGCTGACCGTGGTGGTGCGCCAGCGTTTGGGGCTGATGCCCACCAAACCCAGGCGGCGCATGGTGCTGGCCACGGTTTTGCGGGAGATGATCTCGCCATCGGCGCGGAGGTCGGCGAGGATCCGCGG
>NZ_PJJV01000064.1:0-74730 GCF_002929655.1 Cryobacterium sp. M23 | reverse complement strand
CCAACTCAGGAGAACCAGCCGGGCCGTGCCGGGCATCCGCACCTATGCCGCACTGACCCGCGGCGGCCGTCTACTGCGGGCGACGAATGTCCTGAGTTAGCCACACACACGGGTCCGGCCAAGCCGCCCCGCGGGCGGCAGCGCCACATTCTTCGTCGGATACGTCGCGGGAACGGCCGGAGAGAGGTCCGTTGCCCTACCGCTGGGGGAAACCGTGCGGGAGGCTATGCAGAATGGACTGCAGACGGTCGAGACGCTCCTGCTCGAGCTTCAGCGCCGTGAACTCCCGGCTTCGGCGCACCGCGGCGACCCCGGCCAGGAAGACCTCCGCCGAGACCTGCGCCGGGACCTCCGCCGAGACCTCCGGCTTCGGCGACACGAACGGGGCGGCCTCGGTGGACAGGCTGTCTGCGAGGCGCAGCCGCGTCGCCGGAGTCAGCTTGTCGGCCTGGCGGAGAAACTGCGCGATGCGGCGGGACAGGCGATCGGGGAGCCGCACAATGTCGACCGTCTGGGCCCAGGCCTCGAGCACGGGCGGCAGCGGGACGGTTCGATCAGTGAGGCGGGGAACCCGCTCGTGCTGGCTGTACGTGCCGGCCAGCAGGTCGCCCAGGCGTTTGGACTTGCTGTTCAGAAGCGCAGTGGTGGCAGCGATGCCGCCGAACGTCAGGTAGATTTCGATGATGCCCAGCAGGGCGCGGATGAACGCGTGGCGCAGCTGGATCGCGCCGCCGTCGTCGCGAACGATGCGGGCGCCGATGGCGAGCTTGCCCAGGGACCGTCCACCGCTGGCCGTTTCGACGGCCATCGGCACGATGAGCAGGCAGACCACCAGGCCTGCGATCCCGAGCGCCCGTCCGAGTGCGTCATCGATTGCCACGCCCGTGAGACCGGCCACAAGAAAGGCCACCCCCAGGAAGAGGAGGATGTAGGCAACATAATCGATGATCGTTCCGGCGGCGCGCAGGATGATGCTGGCCGCCCTTACGTCGAGGGCAACGGCCTCGCCGGTGACCAATTCCTGCTCGCTCCACGAATACTGACCGTGATCGGCCACCTTGCCGGGCTGCTCCATGTCTACTATTAGAGCAGATGGACCTTGACGCATATTCAGCGGCGCACCGCGCCGAGTGGGACCGCCTGGCTGAGCTCGGTACGCAGCGGCGGCTCTCCGGCGCGCAGGCAGACGAGCTGATCGAGCGGTACCAGTCCGGCGCGACCCAGCTGTCGGCGATCAAATCGACCGCCGGTTCGACGCTGGAGGGTGACCGGCTCTCGGTGGCGCTGTCCCGGGCAAGGCTGCGGTTCACGGGGGCGAGCGCGAACGTTGTTTCCCAGATCCCGAGCTTCTTCGTGCTGCAATTGCCGGCCGCGCTCTACCGCCTACGGTGGCTGACCCTTGCCGTGGCGGTGGTGACGATTGTGGTCGCGGGCCTCTACGGTTTCTGGATCTCCGGCAACCCTGAGGCCCTGGCCGCCGTCGGCTCCGACGCCGAGCTGCAGAAACTCGTTAACGAGGACTTCGTCAACTACTATTCGGAGAATCCCGCGGCATCCTTCACCGGCTTGGTCTGGACCAACAACGCGTGGATCGCCGCGCAGGCCATCGCCTTCGGGATCCTCGGCGTCTACGTGCCCTACATCGTGCTGCAGAACGCGCAGAACGTCGGCATCACGGCCGCGGTCATGTTCGCCTACGGCAAGGGCGACGTGTTCTTCCTGTACATTGCACCGCACGGCATGCTCGAACTGACCGCTATTTTCGTGGCCGCGGCAGGTGGACTGCGCATCTTCTGGGCTTGGATCGCCCCCGGGGCCCGCACTCGCGTGCAGGCTTTGGCCGAGGATGCCCGCGCCCTCTCGACGGTGGCCATCGGTCTGGTCTTCGTGCTCTTCGTCTCCGGGGTGATCGAGGGTTTCGTCACCCCTGCCCCGTGGCCGTGGCCGGTGAAGATCGGGATCGGCGCGGCCGCCCTGCTCGCCTTCCTCACCTACAAGCTCGTGCTCGGCCGGCGTGCCGTGCGGGCGGGTGAGACCGGCGACCTGGCCGAATTCGAGGCCGGCAGCACCCGGATCTACGCGGCCTAGCGCCTAGAGCCGGCCGGCGGCCTTGAGCGCGATATAGCGGTCGGCCAGTGCGGGTGGCAGGTCGGCGGGGGAGCCGGTGACGACCTCGGCGCCCTGGCGTCGGATGGCGGCCGAGACCCGGGCCACGTCGAGCAGTGCCCGTTCGGCGGCCGCCGCCCGGTAGATCTCCTCCCGGTCGCCGCGCGGGCGCGTGGCCTCCAGGGTGGTTGGGTCGGTGACGGATGCGACGATCACGGTGTTTCTGCGGGTCAACTGGGGGAGCACCGACAGCAGGGCGCTCGAGGCTCCGGCCGCGTCGATCGACGTGATCAGTACGACCAGGGCCCGGCGGCTCGTCACCGCGCGCACCTCCCCGGGAACGGCCGACCAGTCAGTCTCGATCAGCTCCGGTTCGATCAGGGCCATGGTGTCGACCATGCGCGAAAGGAGCTCCGCTCCCTGCGCACCCTGCACGCGGCCGCGCACTCGACGGTCGTAGGCGATGAAGTCCACGTGGTCGCCGGCCCCGGCCGCCAGCGCGGCGAGCAGCAGCGACGCCTCGAAAGCCGTGTCGAGGCGCGGCTCGTCGTCGATGCGCGCGGCCGAGGTGCGGCCGCTGTCGATCAGGATGACCACCCGGCGGTCCCGTTCGGGGCGCCAGGTGCGCACCATGACGTCGTTGTGCCGGGCCGTGGCCCGCCAGTCGATCGAGCGTACGTCGTCTCCGCGCACGTATTCGCGAATGGAGTCGAACTCGGTGCCCTGGCCGCGCACGAGCAGGCTGGTGCGCCCGTCGAGCTCCTTGAGCCGGGTCATGCGCGACGGCAGGTGCTTGCGCGAGTTGAAGGGCGGAAGCACCCGAATCTGGCCCGGTGCCTGGAGGGTGGCCTGACGGGCCCACAGCCCGAGGGGCCCGAACGAGCGCACCGTGACCTGGTCCACCCGGCGTTCGCCGCGCCGGGTGGGCGTCAGTCGCAGCGACACCAGCCGTCGTTCGCCAGGAGGCAACACCAGCGGCGTGCGGTTGTTGCCCGTCCCGGCCGACGGCTGCCAGGCATCCCGCACCACCATGGTCAGTCGCCGGCCCCCGGTGTTGGTCAGGTACAGGTCGCTCGTCACGCTTTCGCCCAGGCGCACCCGGGAGGGCAGGGTGCGGGAGAGCACGATCTTCCGCGGCGATCCGGCCCGGGCCAGGTCCAGGATGCCGAGACCCACCAGGGCGAGCACCCATAGTCCCAGCACGGCCGTCGCCATCCCCGGGGTACTCCCGAGTAGCACGATCGGCACGACGCCGAGCGCGAGGAGGGCAACGAACCGACCGGTAAGCGTCACTTAGATCGGCACCTGCACCTGGGCCAGCACGGCACGCAGGATCGCGTCCACGGACACGCCCTCGAGTTCCGCCTCCGGCCGCAGCTGCACGCGGTGCCGCCAGACCGGCAGCACCATCGCCTGCACATGGTCGGGGGTGATCGAGTCATAGCCGCTCAGCCAGGCCCACGCCTTGGCCGCGGCGAGAAGCGCGGTCGTGCCGCGCGGGCTGACGCCGAGCTTGACCGACGGGCTGCTTCTCGTTGCGCGGGCCAGGTCGACGATGTAGGCGAGAACGTCCGGACTGGCGCCCACGGATGCCACGGCGGCCTGGGCCGTCTTCAGCTCCTCCGCGCCGAGAACCGCGGTGACGCCTGCACCGGCCAGATCGCGGGGGTTGAAGCCCTCGGCGTGGCGCCGTAGCACCTCGAATTCCGCGTCGCGCTCCGGCACGTCGAGCACGAGCTTGAGCAGGAACCGGTCGAGCTGGGCCTCGGGCAGCGTGTAGGTGCCCTCATATTCGATCGGGTTCATGGTCGCCGCGACGATGAACGGGTCCGGCAGGGGGAGGGAGCGCCCGTCGACGCTGACCTGGCGTTCCTCCATCGCCTCAAGGAGGGCCGACTGGGTCTTCGGCGGGGTGCGGTTGATCTCGTCGGCCAGCAGGATGTTGGTGAAGACGGGGCCCTTGCGGAACTCGAAGTCGCCCACCCGGGCGTCATAGACGAGTGAGCCGGTCACGTCGCCCGGCATCAGGTCCGGCGTGAACTGCACCCGTTTCGTCTCCAGGCTGAGCGAGTGGCTCAGGGACCGCACCAGGAGGGTCTTGGCGACGCCCGGCACACCCTCGAGCAGCACATGGCCGCGGGCGAGCAGCGCGATGATCAGCCCGGTTACCGCGCCGTCCTGTCCGACGACGGCCTTGCCGACCTCGGTGCGGACCTGGGCGAGGGAGCCTCGCAGGGTATCGACAGGGGTATGAGTGCTCATGAGTCCATTCTTCCGGGTGGCAGGGGCGTGGTCGCGCGGGCCGTGGCCCGCTCAATTTCCTGGATGCGGTCGGAGAGGGTGACGAGATCGGAGTCGGATGCCGGGACGGCGTCCACCAGCACGGTCCGAACGTCGGCCGGCGGCCGGTCGACCACGGTGGCCACCATGGCGATCACATCGTCGAGGCTCGCCAGCCGGGACAACCCGACCTGGCCGGCAAGGCGCTGCACGGCGCCGACCCGCAGCGCGTCGAGGGCGCGCAGGCGGGCGTTGCTGCGCGCGTAGAGCCGGGCCCGGCCTTCCATCGTCTCGCTGGCCCGCACGGTGACCGGCAGGTTCTCGGCGACGAGAGGCCCGAAGCGCCGCCCACGCCAGACGGCCGCGGCCACGGTGACCAGCACCAGCAGGATCAGGGTCGGGGTGACCCAACCGGGCGTCAGTTCGCCGAGCGACGGCGTCCCGGTTCCCGGCACATCGGCGATCGTCGGCAGGTACCAGACGAGGTCGTCGCCCGCGCCCAGCAGGTTGAGTGCGAGAGCGGCATTGCCGGCCTGGCCGATCTTCTCGTTGCTGAACAGGGTGCCGTCGGCGAGCAGGGTGAGGGTCCGGTCGGCGGTGGTCTGTTCGACCAGGGCGAAGGCGTTCTCTCCCGAGGTGAAGCATCCGCTCAGCTCGGCGGCGTCGGCCGGGATCGTGAGTGTGGAGCCGCCGGGGGAGAGATTGTCGGCCTTGACCGCGGCCGCGACCGTGCAGGCGGCACGGGACACCGTGGTCTGGGACACGCCGCCGAAGCCCACCGAGGGGGTCAGCGTCTGCAGCGCCAGGAAATCGGGGGAGGCCACCACCGTGCGCGGGGCCAGGGCGGACATCGCGCTCAGCTGGTCGTCGGTGAGGTAGCCGCTCTCGTCGAAGAAGAACACGGTGGGGTCGGCGGCGGCGCCGGCCAGGCTCCGCGCCTCCGCGAGGGTGTCGGCGGCGGTGACGTTGACACCCTGTCGGCGGAGTACCTCGACGAGCGCCCGCGCGCCGGCTGGGGCCGCGCTGTCGGCCTCGAGGGGCTTACCGCCCACGCCGCCGCCCGCAGCGAGGACGGTGCTGACGACGGCGACGATCAGTGCGCCGACGCCGGCGAGCAGCCAGTACCGCGCCCGGCGTCCGGCTTCGCGCAGGGTCGGTGTGGAGGAGACGGCGTTTTCGGCCGACTGTGAGGCCGTTTGTGTGAGAAGACTCATGGCTGCTTCGTCGGGGCTGGATCCTCGAGGTGCGGCGGCCGGGCGGCCCGCAAGACGCTCTCGAGCGCCGCCAGGGCCAGGAAGCGCTGCTCGGTGCCGTCGACCCCCAGGTAGCGCACCCCGTCGAAGAGCTCGGCCGCCTCGCTCAGTCGCACCCGTTCGCCGGGGAAGGCCTCGGCGGCCCGCACCGCGAAGGAGTGCGCGGTGGTGCCCGGCGTCACGATCAGGATGGTGCGCTCGGACAGTCCGCGCGCCAGCGCCCGGAACATCTCGGCACTCGCCAGGTTCCAGTCCCGGTGGGAGGCGGCGGCCAGCGCGGCACGACGCAGGTCGGCGGCGCCGCGACGGTCGTCGACGCCGAAGAGGTCGGACGCGAGCCGGCTGCGCCGGTTGAGCCGGGGCAGGCCGAAAATGAGGAGGGCGGCGACGACCAGGACCACCACGGCCACGGTCAGGAGCAGGGGCACCCAGGCGGCGAAACCGTCGGCCGAC
Organism: Cryobacterium sp. M23; assembly: GCF_002929655.1. NCBI lineage: Bacteria > Bacillati > Actinomycetota > Actinomycetes > Micrococcales > Microbacteriaceae > Cryobacterium > Cryobacterium sp. M23. The sequence goes on along the minus strand of NZ_PJJV01000064.1, from coordinate 68,638 downwards.
GGCGCGGTGAGGGAGGCTAACCAGTCCAGAATCGATGTCGACAACCGGTCGAACCAGGTGGGCTTGGCGGCCTCGTACGGAGCCTTGGCCAGCTCTTCCCGCAGCCACTTCCGCGCTTCGGGCGCGCCGGGATCGACCGGTATCGCCGCCCGGATCACCGTGTGGATGTGCGACCCTGCGATCATGCCCAGGCAGCCTCCGAGGCGTGTGCCGGCTTCGACCGGTAGGGGTCTACACCGACGCCGACGGCCGATTCGACGAATCGGGCCAGCTCGAGGTCGAGGCCTTCCTTGCGCATCCGCAGATCGATGTAGATCAGGGCGGTCGCGGCCGACTGCACCACGGCTGCTACGGCGCCGAGCACGAGGCCGATGAGGATGGTCAGAACGTACAGGATCACTGACGGGAGGTACGCATCGAAGGCGGCGTTCGGGTCGACCACGGAGATGGCGGCACCGAACAGGAGCGACAGCGGCGTCGTCACAATCTGGGAGACGACGTTCACGACCGTCGCGACCAAGAACTGCACGCCGAACGTGCGCCAGAAGTAGCCGCGGGTCAGCGACCAGGACCGCCCCACCGCCGCCCGGATGCCGAGCCGTTCCAACACGATCACGCTCGGCACGAGCGAGGTCTTCGTGAACAGCCAGATGCCGAGCGCGAGAAGGGCGACCGTACCGAGGATGCCGGTGACCACCGCCAGACCCACGCCCGCTCCGCCGAGGGAGACGAAGAACACCACCAGTCCGGCCAGGAGGGCGATGGCCGCGATCAGGGCCGAACTCAGCATCAGGGTCCAGAGCACCAGCGGCCAGAGGCGCGGCAGCACGGCACGCCACAGGGCGCCCAGCCGCAGCTTCTCTCCGAGCGTGGCCCGGGCCACCTCGATCACTATGACGCCCTGCAACAGAGCGGATGCGACCACCGCCAGAGCCAGCGGCACGATGGCCGAGAGCACAATGCTGAGGGTCGCGCCGGCCTCGAGCGCGTCGCGGTCCTCCAGTGGAGAGTTCTCCACCCGTGCGAGCGCGAAGTAGGAGACCAGACCCATGATGACGACGGCGATCAGGGCGACGCCCGCCTGAACGAGCAGCGCGCTGCCGAAGGTCGCCTTCGGGTTGCGGCGCAGAACCTGGAACGGCGCCCACAGCAGGGTTCCGAAACCCAGCGGGCGCAGAGGGATCAGTCCCGGTCTGGGTGGGGGCGTCCAGGTCGGTGGGGGACCCCAGACCGGCGGCGTATTCGCGCCGGGAGCACCGGTCGGTTTTGCCGGGGGCACAAAACCGGCGGGCGCGAGGGGCGGTTTTTGTTCGTCGCCGACCGGGATGCTGCGCCCGTCATCGGTCGGGGAGTGCCAGTTCTGCGGGTCGGTCACGAAACCTATGCTGGCATACCTCGGTGTGGAATGAGCGCGTTGAGCTTTCCTGCGGCGCCGTCGACTACTCTTGAGCCAGTGATTGCATGACTCACCGGGGTATTTTGGGTGACTGAGTGGAAAACGGTTTGATGAACGCACGCATTCTTGTCATAGACGACGATACCGCGCTGGCTGAGATGATCGGCATAGTGCTGCACGCCGAGGGCTTCGAGCCGGTCTTCTGCGCCGACGGCTCCCTGGCCCTGGAGGTCTTTCGCGCCGTCAAGCCCGATCTGGTCCTGCTGGACCTGATGCTGCCCGGCCTCGACGGCATCGAGGTCTGCAGCCTGATCCGCGCCGAATCCGGCACGCCCATCATCATGCTGACCGCGCGAACCGACACGACGGATGTCGTGAAGGGCCTCGAGTCCGGCGCTGACGATTACATGGTCAAGCCGTTCAACCCGAAGGAACTGGTCGCCCGGATCCGCACGCGCCTGCGCCCGATTTCTTCGGAGACCCCCGCCAACCTGCAGATCGGGGATCTGGTCGTCGATGCCGCCGGGCACGAGGTGCGGCGCGGTTCGCGGCAGATCAACCTCACCCCGCTCGAATTCGACCTGCTGCTGGCACTTGCGTCCAAGCCCCAGCAGGTCTTTACCCGGGAAATGCTCCTGGAGCAGGTCTGGGGCTACCACTACAAGGCGGACACCCGCCTCGTCAACGTGCACGTGCAGCGTTTGCGCGCCAAGGTCGAAGACGACCCGGACAACCCTCGCATCGTCATGACGGTGCGCGGGGTCGGCTATCGGGCCGGCGCGGCCGGCTAGGTTCCTCGTGTTCGGTGGCACCGGGTACGACCGCAGCGTTTGGCGGGACTGGCGGGACTGGCAGTACTGGCCGACCAGGATCGGCGGACTGTGGCGTTCTTCGCTGCAGTTCCGCACGGTGACCATCACGGTGGCGCTGTCCGGGATGGCCATCATGGTGGTCGGGGTCTACATCTCCGCGAGTGTGGGCAACGACCTGTTTCAATCAAGACTGAACCAGGTGCTCGTCGACTCGAACCGGGCCACGACCGCCGCCCAGGGCATCTTCGACGCCTCCGACGCCGCGGACCGGGTGGAGGTGCAGACCCTGGTGGGCTCCGCCCGCACCCTGATTACCGCGGCATCCTCGTCCCAGATGATTGCCATCTTCCGGTCTCCCGGGCAGGACGCCTCCACCGTGGCGCCGCAGGACTCCTCGTCATTCGGTGATTCGACCGGCGTGATCACGCCCGCTCTCCGCCTCCAGGTGCAGGAGAAAGCCGGGGAGCAGTTTTGGCAGTCGGTGACGCTTGCGACGGATGACGGCGCGCAGGTTCCCGGCATCGTCGTCGGTTCCCAGCTCACCGTGCCGGTCGCCGGCCGGTACGAGCTGTACATCGGGTACAGCCTGGCCGACGCCGAGGCAACCCTGGCTTTCGTGCAGCGAACCCTCGGCATCGCCGGCCTGGTGCTGATCCTGCTGATCGGCGGGGTGACCTGGATCGTAGTGCGCTTCGTGGTCACCCCGATCCGCGTGGCCGCGGCCACCAGCGCGCGGCTGGCCTCCGGTGACCTCGGCGTGCGCATCCCGGAAAAAGGTGAAGACGTCATCGCGACGCTGGCCCGTTCCTTCAACGGCATGGCGGACAGCCTGCAGAGCCAGATCAAGGAACTCGCCGACCTGTCCGAGGTGCAGCAGCGCTTCGTGTCGGACGTCTCGCACGAGCTGCGCACCCCGCTGACGACGATCCGGCTGGCCGGCGACGTTCTCTATGACCACCGTGCCACGTTCCCGCCGGCGGTCGAACGCACGGCCGAGCTCCTGCACACGCAGGTCGAGCGCTTCGAGCTGCTGCTGAGCGACCTGCTCGAGATCAGCAAATACGACGCCGGGTCGGTGCAGCTGGAGACTGAGCCCACGAACCTGGTGCACCTGGCCGAGGACGCCATCGAAGGGCTGCGCTCGCTCGGCGACTCCGAGGGCACGGTGCTGACCCTGGTGGCACCGGGCGGGCACCTCGACGCGGACGTCGACCCCCGCCGCATCCGCCGCATCATGCACAACCTGATCGGCAACGCCATCGAGCACGGAGAGGGCAAGCCGATCATCGTGTCCGTCGACAGCAACGAGAGCGCGGTGGCCCTGTCGGTGCGCGACTACGGCATGGGTATGAGCCAGGCGGAGATGGCCCACGTTTTCGACCGGTTCTGGCGGGCCGACCCGTCGCGCAAGCGCACCATCGGCGGCACCGGCCTCGGCCTGTCGATCTCCCTCGAAGACGCCGTCGTGCACGGCGGCTGGCTGCAGGTCTGGTCGCACCCGGGGGAGGGGTCGTGCTTCCGGCTGACCCTGCCGCGCAGCGCGAACGGAACGCTGTCGAGCTCGCCGAGCCCGCTGCCCCCGGCCGATGCGGGCGGCGGCACGGCCGCCGGAGAAAAGGGAGGGCACTATGCGTAGTCGAACCCGGATGTTCGCTGGCCTGATCGCGCTCGCGGTGGCCCTGACCGGATGCGCGGGAATCCCGCGCGACGGAGGCGTGCGCGCGGGGCAGACCGTGCAGCCCGGCGCCACCCCGGCACCCGTGTTCCTGCCCTCGCGACCGCAGAAGGAGGCCACCCCCGAGGCGATCCTGCGCGGCTTCATCGACGCGGCGACGAGCCCCGACAACGACTACGCGATAGCGCGGGAGTTCCTGGCTCCGAACTACAGCAGCTCCTGGGAGCCCGACTCCGGGGTGACCATCGACGACGCCACCGGGCGCAGCATCGTCTCCGTCGGCGAGGGTCAGATGCAGTTCTCGGTGAATCCGGTCGCCGAGGTGGATGAGCGCGGCGAGTACCGCGAGGTCGAGTCGCCCACCGCGGTGGCGTTGCGCTACCAGTTCGTGCAGGTCGGCGGCCAGTGGCGCATCGGCGCGGCCCCGAACGGCACGGTCGTCGATCGGAACATCTTTCAAGATGTCTTCACCGCCCAGGCGCTCTACTTCTTCGACCCGGGCTTTAGCTACCTGGTGCCCGATCTGCGCTGGTACCCGCGCAGTGGGGCCACTCTGACGAAGATCGTCAACGGACTGCTGGACGGCCCGAGCCCCTGGTTCACCGGAGCCGTCGTGACGGCGTTCCCCGACGGCACCAAGCTCACCGCCGATGCCGTGCAGGTCATCGCCAGGGACGCCAAGGTCGACCTCAACAGCGAAGCGCTGAACGCCGACCGGGTCACCCTGCAGCGAATGAAGGCCCAACTGTCCAACAGCCTCCCGCCCGGGCTGTCCGCCACCATCACCGTCAACCGCAACCTGCAGGACATCGCCGAGTTGAGTGCGAACGCCCCGACCGTGAATTCCCGCGTCGACGCCCGGGCGCTGATCCTGCGCGAGGGCGAATTCGGATTCCTGGCGGCAAGCGGTTCCTCGATCAGCCCGATCGCCGGATTGTCCGGCTCGATCGTCGCCCTGGACCCGACCTCCGTCACCCTCTCGCCCGGTCAGACCGCGGCCGCCGTGCTGACGGGAACGGGAGTGTACGGCGTCAGGGTCGGTGACGACCCGGTGCAGCTCGATCCCCGCCAGGCGCTGATCGCGCCTGCCATCGACAATTACGGCTTCGTCTGGTCGGTGCCCGCCGCCCGCCCCGGTGAACTGTTCGTGTACGGCCCGAACGGCGAAGCGACCGCCGTCCCTACACCGTGGCCGGAAGCCTCGGCGATCCAGTCGTTGCGCGTGTCGCGGGACGGCACTCGGCTGATCGCCCTGCTCCAGTCGGGCAAGGACAGCCGATTCGTCGTCAGCGCCATCACCCGGGACAAGAGCACCCCGGTCTCTCTGGGCGACGCGGTGCTTCTGGCCGCGCCGGGAGGCACGGCCGTGGACGCGGCCTGGATCGACGAACTCACCGTGGCCTGCCTGACCCGCCTGCCCAGCGGTGAGGGACGGATCGTGGCCTTGCAGCTGGGTGGACTCACCACGCGCCTCGAGTCCGCGCCGGACAGCGTCACCATGGTCGGCAGCAACAACCTGCGCGACCTGCGTGCGCTCTCGTCCACGGGCGGTCTCCTGGTGCAGCGCGGTGCCGGCTGGCAGGAACGACTCGGCGGTGTCACCCTCCTGGCCACCCAGCAGGGCATCGGCGGGTAGCCCCTCCACCGATCGTGCGGAAGCCGGTTCTGCACCGGTTCGAGCCCCGCGCCCGGGCCGGCCGGGCCTGGACCCACGATGGCGGGATGCGCCCTCCAGCCGGCCTATCCCGGGCTGCCCTCGACGCGTGGGCAGTTCTGATGCCCACCGAGTGCAGCGGCTGCGGCATGCCCGACCGGGCCCTGTGCGGGGTCTGCCGGGCAGCCCTGGCACCGCGGGCGCACAGCTCCGAACGATCGGGTGTCCTGGTGTGGTCCGCTTTGGACTACTCCGGCGTGGCCAGGCGGGTCCTGGGAGCGTTCAAGGACGGTGGCCGAACGGATGCCGCCGGCGCGCTGGCCGGTCCGCTCCGGGCCGCCGTGGCTGCGGCGCTGGCCCCCATACCGGAGGGTGCCGGGGTGCACCTCGTGACCGTCCCCTCGTCACAGCAGGCGTGGCGCATCCGTGGCTATCACCCGGTGGAGCTGCTGCTCGGTCACTCGGGGCTCCGGCCGACTCGGTTGCTCCGAACCGTGGGCGAGACGCAGGACCAGGTCGGACTGGGCAGCGCAGAGCGAGGCCGGAATCGCACGGGTTCGCTGGTCGCGAATCGGTCGCTGTCCGGCCTCCGTATCCTGGTCGTCGACGACATCCTGACCACTGGGGCAACCGTGCTCGAGGTGCGACGTGCCCTGCTCGCTGCGGGCGGCGAGGTCGTCGGCGTGGCCACTCTGGCGGAAACACGGCGTCGTTTCCCCGTTGCCGAAAGTTCAGCGAAAACAGATTGACAAAAGGCTGTGACTTATCCGGCGCGCACGGCTACGGTAAGTCGTGAAGGCGCGTAATAATCGCCCGGATACGGGCGGTTCGCCAGATCTGGAGGTCGTCATGGAAATTAACATCGTTGGACGAAACCTAGGGATCACTGATCGTTTCCGCGAGTATGCCACCGAGAAGGCCGAGAAGGTCGCCGGTCTTGCCGAGAAGGCGCTGGCTCTCGAGATCAAGCTGAGTCGCCACCGGGAGAAGAACGGTGCCACGGGCAACGACCGGGTCGAACTGACCCTGATCGGCAAGGGGCCGATCGTGCGAGCCGAAGCCGACGGCTCCGACAAGTACGCGGCGTTCGACGTCGCCCTGGGGCGGTTGCTCGAACGGGTGCGCCGCGCCAAGGACCGCCAGAAGCTGCACCGCGGCGGGGCCCACCGTCCCATCTCGTTGCACGACGCGGCATCCGTCGATTTCAGCGTGGTCGACATCAAACCGGCCGACGCCGAGGTGCTCGAGCGGGTGCGCACCGGAGCAATCCCCGTCGTGAACGCGGAGACGCCGGCAACCGAAGAACCGGACGACGTCTACAACCCCGTCGTCATCCGCCGCAAGGTTTTCGCGGCCGCACCGATGACCGTCGACGACGCCCTCTACTTCATGGAACTCGTCGGCCACGACTTCTACCTGTTCCAGGATGCCGTAACCAAGCGTCCGAGCGTCGTCTACCGTCGCAAGGGCTGGGACTACGGCGTGATCGAGCTGGACGAGAACGCCGATGAGGCCGGGGAGGTCGTGCCGCCCTCCCGGGAGCGCAGCAACTGACCATCTAGCCTTGTTATAGTTGCCGCATGCCGGACGCTATGAGCGTGCGGCAACGACGACAGGCGTGTGCACACGCCGTGACGACTAGTGGAGTGCATTCGTGGCCTCAATTCTGGAAAAAGTACTTCGTGTCGGTGAAGGGCGTCTGCTGCGCCGTCTCGAGCAGTATGCGAAGGCCACCAACGCGCTGGAAGATGACTTCAGCCACCTCACCGATGAGGAGTTGAAGAACGAGACCGTGGTGCTGCGTGAGCGCTATTCGGGCGGTGAGTCGCTGGACGACTTACTGCCCGAGGCGTTCGCCGCCGTGCGTGAAGCCTCGACCCGCACCCTGGGACTGCGCCACTTTGATGTGCAGTTGATGGGCGGGGCGGCCCTGCACCTCGGCAACATCTCCGAAATGAAGACCGGTGAGGGCAAGACCCTCGTGGCCACGACGGCGGCCTACCTGAACGCCATCACCAGCCGCGGCGTGCACATCATCACGGTCAACGACTACCTCGCCAGCTACCAGAGCGAGCTGATGGGTCGCGTGTTCCGTGCCCTCGGCATGACCACCGGCTGCATCCTGTCCGGCCAGACGCCGGCCCAGCGCCACGAGCAGTACCTGGCCGACATCACCTACGGCACGAACAATGAGTTCGGGTTCGACTACCTGCGCGACAACATGGCCTGGCAGTCCTCCGACATGGTGCAGCGCGGGCACTACTTCGCCATCGTCGATGAGGTCGACTCGATCCTGATCGACGAGGCGCGCACGCCCCTGATCATCTCCGGTCCTGCCTCCGGCGAGGCCAACCGCTGGTTCACCGAGTTCGCGAGCCTGTCGACCAAGCTCATCCCCGACGTCGACTTCGAGGTCGACGAGAAGAAGCGCACCGTGGGCGTGCTGGAACCCGGCATCGAAAAGGTCGAGGACTACCTCGGCATCGACAACCTCTACGAGTCCGCGAACACCCCGCTGATCTCCTTCCTGAACAATGCGATCAAGGCCAACGCTCTGTTCAAGAAAGACAAGGACTACGTCGTGATGAACGGCGAGGTGCTGATCGTCGATGAGCACACCGGGCGCATCCTGATGGGCCGTCGCTACAACGAGGGTATCCACCAGGCGATCGAGGCCAAGGAGGGCGTCGCGGTCAAGGCGGAGAACCAGACCCTGGCGACGGTCACCCTGCAGAACTACTTCCGGCTCTACTCGAAGCTGTCCGGCATGACCGGTACCGCGGAGACCGAGGCGGCCGAGTTCATGAGCACGTACAAGCTCGGCGTGGTGTCCATCCCCACGAACAAGCCGATGAAGCGCATCGACCAGTCCGACCTGATCTACAAGAACGAAGAGGCAAAGTTCGGCCAGGTCGTCGAGGATATCGTCGCCCGGCACGAAAAGGGGCAGCCGGTCCTGGTCGGCACGACGAGCGTCGAGAAGAGCGAATACCTGTCGCGCCTGCTCGCCAAGAAGGGCGTTCGGCACGAGGTGCTCAACGCCAAGAACCACGCCCGGGAGGCCGCGATCGTCGCGCAGGCCGGACGCCTGGGCTCGGTGACCGTCGCCACCAACATGGCCGGTCGAGGCACAGACGTCATGCTCGGCGGCAACGCCGAGTTCCTCGCCGTCGCCCAGATGAACGCGAAAGGCCTGAGCCCGGTCGAAACCCCCGAGGACTACGAGACCGCCTGGGACGACGTGTTCGACGCCGTCAAGGCCGAGGTCGCCGTGGAGGCCGCGAAGGTCGTCGACGCCGGCGGCCTCTATGTGCTCGGCACCGAACGGCACGAGTCGCGCCGCATCGACAACCAGCTGCGCGGTCGCAGCGGACGCCAGGGTGACCCGGGCGAGAGCCGCTTCTACCTGTCGCTGACCGACGACCTGATGCGCCTCTTCAACGCCGGCGCCGCCGAGAGCCTGATGGGCCGCCAGGGGATTCCCGACGACATGGCGATCGAATCCAAGGTCGTCAGCCGAGCCATCCGTAGCGCGCAGGCGCAGGTCGAGGGCCGCAACGCCGAGATCCGCAAGAACGTGCTCAAGTATGACGACGTTCTGAACCGTCAGCGCGAGGCGATCTACGGCGACCGCCGGCACATCCTGGAGGGCGACGACCTCCACGAGCGCACGCAGCGCTTCCTGGAAGACGTCGTCGACGAGGTCCTCGAGGTGCACACAGGCGAAGGCAACGGCGACGACTGGGACTTCGATGCCCTGTGGACCGAGCTCAAGACGCTGTACCCGGTGGGACTGACCATTGACGAGGTCGTCGCCGAGGCCGGCAACCGCGGCAAGATCAACCGCGACTTCATGCGCCGTGAGATTCTCTCGGATGCCAAGGTCGCTTACCTGCACCGAGAAGAGTCGCTGGGTTCACCGGCGATGCGTGAACTCGAGCGCCGCGTCGTCTTGTCGGTCATCGACCGCCGCTGGCGCGAGCACCTTTACGAGATGGACTATCTGAAGGACGGCATCGGCCTGCGCGCCATGGCCCAGCGCGACCCCCTGGTGGAGTACCAGCGCGAGGGCTTCGTCATGTTCCAGCAGATGATGGGCCAGATCCGCGAGGAGACCGTCGGTTTCCTGTTCAACCTCGAGGTCGAGGTCAGCCAGGCCCCCGGCGCCGTCGCCGGTCCCATCGTCGCCGCCAAGGGGCTCGCCGCGGCCGCGGCCGCGGGTGAGAAGCTCAGCTACACCGCCCCGAGCGATTCGGGCGGAGTCGAGGTACGCAACCAGCGCGGACAGATCCAGCAGGCCGCTACCGACCGTGCCCGCCGGGTGAGCGCCGCGGCTCCCGCCGATGAGGCGGAGACGGACGTGGTGGCCGGACCGCCCCAGCGCGGTGCGTTCGGCCAGCGCGGCGACGACTCGAAGCCCGCTCCGGTCAATCGCTCCGAACGGCGCGCTCAGGGCAAGAAGTAGCCCGGTCAGGTCCGTGCGCCTTCATCGAACGGTGGAGGCGCTCCCGGAGACCAGAGCCGCCCGCACCGCGTGGACGCCGTTCATCACGGCGGGGTTCCGCGTCCGGCAAGCGAATTCGACGGAGATTCTCGGATGAAACTGCTTTTTCGGAGTTTTTAGGGTCGATTCCGGCGAAATCTCCGTCGAATTCGTTCGGGCTGCGCGGCGGAGTTCGACGGGGATCCGAACCGCTCGAGCGCTGCCGCGCATCCGGCGGGTCTTGTGGCCAGCATGGGAGAATCGACCCGCCGGGCCGGACCTCCGCGCTGGTCCCGCGCTGATCCGCAGCGGTCACACACGTTCGAGTCGCGTCGCGGTTCACTGCGCGCCTACCTCGGCAGTGGGAACAATCCCCTCGGAGCGCGCCCCCGGGGCGAGGGCTCATTTCTCCCGCGGAGCCGGCTGTCACAACACGTTGATGGCGCTGGCCCGCCAGCGTTGGTCCATTCCTTCCAGGCGCAGGGCCACGGCGCGAACGCGAACCTTACTGTGCACCATCACGACGGCCTCGATCACGCCGTCTCGCGGCTCGGAAATCGTGACCCGCCCGATCGTGAACGCGGGCCGCTGGGCCCTCTGCCCCTTGACGGCGCGCGCCCGTGCCGAGAGCACCACCCGTTTCAGCAGGTGCCGGTAAACGTCGTCGCTGACCCACCGGGCGAGCTGGTCGAGCTCTCGGGCGCCGGCAAGCACCTCGATCACGCAGCGGGTGAGGTTGATCAGCAGCGGCTCCGGGTCTGGCAGCTGGTCCCTGCTGCTCGGTTGGTGGCCGAAGAAGTCGTCTTGGACGAACTTGTTGTCCCTTGACCGGGGTTGGCGTGCCGGGGTGTTGGCTGGATCGCTCATGACTCCTCCGAGGTGCGTGAGTCCGCTGCCGGCGGCACACCTGCCGTGGCAATCGGGTGGTTCAAGGGGTTCGGGTGGATCCGGCGTGCGATGGAGCAGACATTCGGTGGAGCAGGTGTTGGCGAGGGTCAGACACCCCCACGCGGGGGGTACGGGCCGTGCTCGACACTCAATCAGCCGGGGACGGTGGTGTCGAGTGCTTTTAAGACCTGTGGATAACCCGGGCAGGATGTTGGTCGTGCGGGCTAACTTCGGGACTGTGCGCTGGGACAACCTGTTCGACGACCTCGAGGGGCAGCTCGAACACGAGTTGCACGCCGAGGAGATCGACCTGCGCGCCGAAGAAGAACGGTTGCGGCTGGGGCGCTTGTCTCTGCGTAACCGATTGACCAGCCTCGCGCGCACTCCCGACGTCGCCGCAGATCCCCGGAAAGGATCAGAGCCCTGGACCGGGTCGGTCCCCGGTGCGGGTGTGCTGCGGATCGTGCTCGCGACGGGGGAGACGATCGCCGTGCGGCCGACCACATTCGGGCGGGATTGGCTGGCGGGTGACCTGCTGGACTCCGTCTCCGCCGGTTCCCAGTGCGTGCTCCCGCTGGCCGCCGTGGCCGGGGTCGTCCTGCACCGGGGGGAGATCCCCGGATCGCTCGGCACCGAGCCCGAATCCGCAGCCCGGGTCGTGGACCGCATCGGCCTGGCGTTCGTGTTGCGAGACCTCTGCCGACGGCGCTCCAACGTGGAGGTGCACACCCGTGCCGGTGTGCTCCCCGGCACCATCGACCGGGTGGGCCGGGACCACATCGACCTGGCCCTGCACGCGCCGGGTACCCTGCGCCGCGAAGCGGAGGTGCACCAGTACCGCATCGTGCCGGTGGCCGAGATCCAGCTCGTTCGGCTGCCCTAACCCGCTGCCCTAACCCTCTGCCCTAACCGTCCGCGCCAACCGTCCGCGCCAACCGTCCGCGCTGAGCCGCCGTGTCTTTCGCGTTCACAGCCCGCAGCAACTCGTCCGAACGAATTCGACGGAGATTTGAGTCTGAACAGCTTGTTTGGGCTTGGGGTGACCCGTGGTTTCCGGACTGGGTCCGTAGTTTCATTATGCGACCAGGGTCAACTCTGCCAGTCGCTCGTGTGGTGTGGCATAGTTCAGGGTTTGGTGTAGGCGGGCCGTGTTGAAGTGGTGGATGTAGCTGATCACTTCGGCTCTCGCGGCTCTGCGGGTTGTGAAGGTGCGCCAGTTGAGTCGTTCGCTCTTGAGTTTTGAGAAGAACGTTTCGGCGGCAGCGTTGTCCCAGCACTGCATCCGGGCGCCCATGGAGCGGAGGATGCCGTGCGTGCCGCAGTACTTCGTGAACCGTTTCGAGCGGTATTGAACGCCGTGATCGGAGTGGAAGACGGCGCCGGGCTTCACATGCCCGGTCTCGATGGCCATGTTCATCGCCCGGGTGATCAGCTGGGTCGTCATCCGGGTTCCCGTCGCGTGGCCGAGGACGGCCCGTGAGGCAAGGTCGATGACGGTGGCAACGTAGAGCCAGCCCTGCTGGGTGTGAACGTAGGTGATGTCGCCGACCATGATCGCCCCGGGCGTCAGGGAACTGAAGTCGCGCAAGAGCAGATCGGCGGGGTCGGAGACGCGCTGGGACCGGCGGTTGGCGACCTTGAAAGCGCGTGCTGCGGCGGGTGAGATCAGCCCGAGGCCCCGCATGATGCCGGCCACGGTCTTCCGGTCCACGATCATGTTCTGGCGGGCCAACGCGGCGGTTACCTTCCGGTATCCGGCCGCGCCCGCGGAGACGGCGAACGCGGTGATCACGTGCTCGGTCACCACGTCATGCCGACGCTGAGCCGGAGACAGCTCCCGGTCCACCCACTCATAAAAACCGGACGTGGACACGGCCAGCTTCCGGCAGAGATACGAAACGGGCAGGTCGGCCTTCAACCGGGCGATCAATTCGAACCGTTCTCGCGTTGATCGAGCTCCCTGAAGAAGGCCTGCGCTTTTTTCTGGAAGTCCAGATCCCGCCGCAGACTCACGTTCTCCTTCTCCAGGTCCCGGATCCGTTTCCGGGCCTCCGGTGTGAGCTCCCCGCCCGGATCGATTCGCTCGAGCTTGGCATCGTTGACCCACTTCCACAGGGTCCGGTGATCGACGCCGATTTCCTCAGCGACTTTCACAATCGATTTCCCACTCACCTCCACACGGGCAAGGGCCTCCGCCCGGAGCTCGGGCGTGTACCGCCCATATTTTCGCTGTGCCATAAGTCCATCCAATCTCAACTTCTCAGAAAGACTGTCCGGAAACCACGGGTCACCCCAGCTCGAGAACGGTTGTTTGACCAAGAATCTCCGTCGAATTGGTTCAACGCCGGGGACAGCGGTCCGCCGTGATGGACACCCCCCCCGTGCGGTCAGCCCTGACCCTCCGGGAGCGGCACAACCACACGACGAGGATTCATCAATCTAGCCGGGTCAGTCGTCGGGACGGATGATCGTGCCGCCGGAAAGCTCGGGGATGTTCCCGAAGTCGGACTGCTGCCACAGCGACATGCGCCGGGCCTCTTCGTACTTGGCCTCGATGAAAGACTCGAGCACGACCCGTTCGACCCGCCACACGCCCGCGCTGCCGGCCCCGATCGTGCCTGCGCCGCCCGCCGGGGTGCTCTGGGTGCCGAGCCGGATGGCCGGCAGCTCACCGGTGCGCACCAGCTCCAGCACCTCGGCCACCGTCAACGAGAGGATCTCCGCGGTGTCGGCCAGGGTGAGGAATCGGCCCACACTGGAAGCAGCCCCGGAATCGTTCATGGATCGATTATCCGTCGGCGGGCGGGCCCTAATCGGGGCGGAGTGAGGCTGTGGATAACTTTCCCGCGTGGGGGCGAAGACGACCACGATGGACGTCGAGGCGGATTCCCGGGTCAAACGGAGTTTCGAGTCGAAACTATTGAGTCGGCACCATCGATTCGGCTCCATCGAGTCAGCACCAATTGAGTCAGTATTGGGGAGGCAGGCGCCCGTGAGCAAGACCGCCAGGAACGCACGACCGAAATTCTGGTTCGATCCGCGATTCGCGATCGGGCTGGCGCTCGTGGTCGCCGCCGTCGGAGGCGTCTATCTGATCGTCTCCGCCGCCGACCGGTCCACGGCGGTGTTCACCGCGCGCTCGGCGCTCGCCGTCGGGGACCGAGTGGAGGCATCCGACCTCGTGGCCACGCAGGTGCGGCTTGGTGTAACGGGAGACCTGTACGTGACCCCCGACGGGCTGCCGGATGACGGGCTGGTCGTCACCCGCACGATCGCCGCCGGGGAACTCGTGCCTGCGTCCGCGGTCGGGCGCACCGCCGGCACCGAGGTCACGAGCGTGGTCGTTGAGCTGACCAGCGCCCTGGCCTCGAACATCGGTCCCGGCTCCGTGGTCGACGTCTGGTCCGCCCGCAAAACGGTCCCGAACACGTTCGGGCCGCCGACGGTGCTCGTCGACCAGGCCGCGGTCGTGCGTCTGGTCGAGCCCACGGGGCTCGTGGCGGGCGGCGGCATCCGAACACTTGAGATCCTGGTGCCGAAGGGAGCCGTCGCGGCGGTGCTGGAGTCCATCGCGAACCGCGACGCCATCGCGGTCGTGCCCGTCAACGCACCGCTGGAGAAGTAAACGTGGCTACCATCGCACTGGCACTCGACCGGAACACCGAAGACCGTCTGCTGATCGACATCATCGAGCAGGGCCATGTGATCGTGGCGCGTTCGACGACTGCGGGCGAAGTGATCCTCGCCCTGCGGAGGCGCGCGCCCGAGTTGGTGATCGTTGGAGCCGGCCGCAGCACGCTCACGGCCGAGCTGATCACCGCCTGCGACGCCCACGGCGCCCGGGTGATCGCACTCGCCGCCAACGACCAGGACCGGCGCAATGCGGCCGGGCTCGGCCTCTTCGACGTGGTCGACGCCGCCGCCGATTGGGCCGAGACTGAGGCGCTGATCGGCGCCGGGGTCGCCATTCCGCTGCGGGTCGGCGATCCGGCGGGCTTGCCCGGCACAAAACGGCAGGGCACGGTCATCGCCGTCTGGGGGCCGGCCGGCGCCCCGGGGCGCACCACTCTGGCGATCAACATCGCGGCGGAGATCGCCGCTGCCGGGCATACCGTCGCCCTGGCGGACATCGACACCTACAGCGGTTCGGTGGCGCCGAGCCTGGGGATGCTCGACGAGGCGCCGGGCTTCGCCGCTGCGTGCCGCCTGGCCGGCTCGGACAGCTTCACCCGGTCCGAATTTGAGCGCATCGCGCAGCGCTACAACTCACCGCAGGGAGCCTTCTGGGTGCTCACCGGCATCGGGCGGCCATCCCGCTGGCCTGAGCTCTCCACCGAGCGGGTGACGCGCACCATCAACGCGCTCCGTATCTGGGTCGACTACGTCGTGCTCGACACCGGGTTCAGCCTTGAGAGCGACGAGGAGATCTCCAGTGACCTGTTCGCCCCGCGCCGCAACGCGGCCACCCTGACGGGCCTCGGACTGGCTGACCACGTCGTCGCCTGCGGCCTCGCCGACCCGGTCGGGATGGCCCGGTTCCTGCGCGCCTGGGTGGACCTGGCCGAGGTGGTCACGACCGATCAGGTCAGCGTGGTCATGAACCGGGTGCGCCGGGGCGCGGTCGGGCTGGATGCGAACGGGCAGGTCGTGTCGGCGCTCCGCCGGTTCGGCGGCATCGAGTCGCCGATCCTGGTGCCGCAGGACCAGGTGTCCACGGATGCGGCCATCGTCGCCGGGCGCACGCTGCGGGATGCCGCGCCGAAGTCCCCGGCGCGCACCAGCATCCGTCGCTTCGTGCGCACTGAGCTGCTGCCGGTGCCCGCGCCCGCCACGGGGCGACGGCGCCGGGAATCGAGATGGCGCCGGCCAGCGGTGGCCACCTGAGCCCACCGTCGGCGTCGAATCCCGCGTCGAACCCCGCGTCGACTTCGACCCTTGTGCCAACCCCGGTGCGGAAGGCCGCACCGGCGCTCATTCCTGAAGCGGGATCACCTCTACCCGGTCGCCGGGGCCCGTGACGACCAGCACCCGCTTTCCGGTTACGCCGGTGAGGGCCTGGGCGAGATGCTCGGCCGTTGCCGAGCTACCGGCGCCGTCGGCGCGCTTCAGCACGAAGACGGCCGCGCCTCCGGTCGCTGCGCCGATTGCGAGGCTGAGTGGTTCCGGGTCGGCGTCCGTTACCAGGAGCACGCGGCCGATGGTGCGCGCCGGCTGCGGGGCCTCTGCACTCACCGAGCGGTCTCGTCGCCAGACAGCGAAATGATACCCAGCGGCGAGGCCGGTGGCTACCAGCAGCCCTAGCGAGGCCCGCACCCGGTCGATCACGCTGTCCCCGGTGAAGTCGCCGAGGGCGAACTCGAAGAGCCGGTAGCCGATCACCAGAAGCGTCACGATGGCAACGACCGCGCTCACGCCGAACACCAGGATCAGGTACACCCTTCGTCCCGTGGAGCGGACCTCCGCGGGGGAGAGCGGCGTCGTAGGCTGCCAGGCCAGCCACCACACCGGGCCGCCGACGACGAGGGCGCTGATGCCGCCCAGCAGGAGGGTTCGGGTTCCTGAACCGGCGAGCGGGGTGGTCGTGGCGGCGAGGATCGCGTTCACGACCACGCCCAGCCCGGAGGCCGCGGCCACGAGACCCACGCCGGAGGTCACAAGCTTCGTCGCCACCCTCGTCGTGTCCGACCGGGCCAGGGTCAGGCCCCGGTGGTAGCTCCAGACGAGTGCGCCGATGAAGGCGACCGAGACGCCGAAACCCAGAAGGTCGAGGATGTCGGTGACCGGGTCGGTGCGGTCGAAGGCCAGTCTGAGCAGCAGGAACAGCACGGTTCCGACCCCGCTCAGCGTCAGGATGGCCGCCCCGGCCACGCCGACGGCCACGACCATTAGATCGGCGAGGCCGCCGCGCAGGTCGCGGGCCTGGCTGCGGATCCAGTGCCACCACCAGATGACCAGCCCGCCGGCGAACCAGATGAGCGCCTGGAGGGTCAACTCCCACCAGGGTTCGCCCGGGGTGAGGCTCGGTGCGGCGTCGACGGCGGCGTCGATGGCGGCGTCGAGAAGAGAGCTGAGGGCCGTGACGGCGCCGCCCACCGCGATCACGAGACCGAAGACGGAACCGAGGATCGGGGCCACGGTGACCAGCTGGGTGGGGCTCTTCTCCTCGTGTCGGGACATCCACAGGTGCCAGACCCACACGCCGGCCCAGACCACTCCGGTGGCGAAGAGGCGCGGTTGCCAGTCCCCGCGCACGAGCACGGCCGCCGTGGTCAGCAGGGCGGTGCTGAACGTGACAAGGGAGACCGTATACAGGCCGGCCAGGTAGAGCCCCCAGGCGACGGATGATCGTTCCGCGCCGTCCATTCGGCGCCACAGCACCCACCAGAGTACGGCCGCGAACGGGCCGGCGATGAGGGTGAACGCGAGCGAGCGGGCGAGCCCGGTGATGTCGCTGGAGGCAAGTGCGTTGCCGGCGTCGAGGAGGCGCCCGAGCAGTCCGCTCACTCCGATGGCGGCAATCACGACCAGGGCGAAGAGCAGAATGTATACGATCACCCGGCGTACCGTGGGCTGGGCCGCGCTCTCCCCGGACGGCGTCGATTTGCGCACCGCGATCACGATGCCGGCGATACCGCCGCCGATCACCAGGACGGCAACCAGCAGCACCACGCTGACCATCAGGAACCGGCTTTCGGATTCGGGCAGATGTTGAGTTCGTAGGGGGCGTCATCGATCAACCACGTGCCGTCGACGGCCACCAGGTCGAAGACGCCCTGGGTCTCGTACTCGTCGGCTCCGAAGGGGCCGCTGCCGTAGGAGGTGACGATGGACACCTTCACGTCGGCCGACTCGGCCCGCTCGGTGGTCGACACGAGAGTGACCCGCATGTTGTCGGTGGGGCCCCGGTCGAAGTCCTCGCAGCCATCGAACGCGTCCTCGGTGAGGTACGCGCCAGCGGCCTGCTCGTCGCCGTCGATGACGGCCGCGGAATAGTCCTGGACGAGGCCTTCCGGGGTGTCGGCGTCAAGCTGTTCGGGTTCGCCGCCGGTGAAGACGACGATGAGGGCGATGACCACCAGCGCTCCGATCACGGACAGTAGGGCAACCAGGGTCCGATCGGGCTTTCCATTTGCTGTGCTCATCTGTTCAGCATGGCCCAAACTACGCGACGGCACCACGACGGCGGTGGCACGTGTCCGGGGGACCTAGGCTATTGCTGTGTCGACGCTCAGTAATCTCGTACTTGCCCAGGGCCGCAGCAGTGCGGAGGATGTGGACTGGCTCCATATGCTTGTCGCGGATGGCCAGCTCCTGGCCGATCTCGCCTTCGCGGACATCGTCGTGTGGGTGCCCAGCAGCACCGGGAGCTTCGTGGCCGTCGCCCACGCCAGGCCGTCGAGCGCCGCCACCCTCTTCTATCGTGACTTCGTCGGGCAGAGCATCAAGGTCGAGTGGCGACAGCAGGTCACCGAGGCTTTCGAAACGGCGAAGATCGTCGACACCACGGCCCCCGACTGGTACGAGGAGACCCCGACCCGGGTGCGCGCGATCCCGGTGCGGCGGCGGCTCAGTTCCACGGGTTCCCAGATCTCGGACACGCCGGTGGCGGTGCTCACCCGGCACACCAACCTGAGTGAGGCGCGCACGCCGAGCCGGCAGGAGCTGACCTTCAACGACTGCGCCAATGACCTCTTCGCCATGATCGCGTCCGGCGATTTTCCCGATCTGGGCGCCCCCACCGGCCCGAGGCGCGGCGCCCCGCGCGCCTCGGACGGACTCATCCGTCTCGACGTCGACGGCGTGACCACGTTCGCGAGCCCGAATGCCCTCTCCGCCTTCAACCGGATGGGGTTCGCCGACGAGCTGGAGGGCGAGTCCCTCGCCGAGGTGACCACTAGCCTGCTCACTGGAACGGCGGTTGTCGACGAGACCCTGCCGCTCGTGGTCACCGGCCGGGCGCCATGGCGCACCGACGTGGAGGCCCGCGGCGTGACGGTCTCGCTGCGTGCCATCCCGATCCGCAACCGGGGCGAACGGATCGGAGCCATCGTTCTCTGCCGGGACGTCACCGAGCTGCGGCACCAGGAACGTGAGCTGATCACGAAGGATGCCACCATCCGGGAGATTCACCACCGGGTCAAGAACAACCTGCAGACGGTGGCCTCGCTCCTGCGGATCCAGGCGCGCCGCACGCATTCCGACACGGCCAGGGAAGCGCTCAACCAGGCGATGCGCCGCGTGGCCGCCATCGCCGTCGTGCACGACACACTGTCCGAGGGCCTCAGCCAGAAGGTCGACTTCGACGTGGTGTTCGACCGGGTGTTGCTGCTGATCATGGAGGTGGCGTCCGCGCACAACACGACGGCGCATCCGAAGTCGTCCGGCAGTTTCGGTATCCTGCCCAGCGCCTACGCGACGCCGCTCGCCCTCGCGCTGACAGAGCTCGTGACGAACGCCGTCGAGCACGGGCTGGCCGGACGCGAGGGGGAGGTGTCGATCGAGGCCGAGCGTAACGAGGAGACTCTCACCGTGCGGGTCCGGGACAACGGCACGGGCCTGCCGGAGGGCAAGGTCGGGTCGGGACTCGGAACCCAGATTGTGCGCACCCTGATCCAGGGAGAGCTCAGCGGCAGTATCGACTGGCACACCATGATGGGCAGCGGCACCGAAGTGACCATCGAGATCCCGCTGCGGTACATGCGCGAAGCGTAGCGCCGGGCGCGGGGTGGCGCCGCGGGGTGTCGCCTCGGGGTGGCGCCGCGGGGTGTCGCCTCGGGGTGTCCCCTCAGTGTGTCGCCTCGGGTGCTGAGCGCGTCGCGCGCAACGAAGAAAGGCCCGGCTGTTCAGCCGGGCCTTTCTCTGTGATCCTGTGGTGCGGGGGGCGCCGTGTTAGGACGCGCGCCGGGCCCGGGCCGCGCGTCGCTTGAGCGCGCGACGCTCGTCTTCGCTCAGTCCACCCCAGACGCCGGAGTCTTGACCGGTTTCGAGGGCGTACTGCAGACACACCTCGGTGACGTTGCAACGGGCGCAGACCGACTTGGCCTTCTCGATCTGGTCCACAGCGGGGCCAGTATTACCGACCGGAAAGAAGAGTTCCGGGTCGGCGGTGAGGCAGGCAGCTTTGTCGCGCCAGTCCATAGGGGTGCTCCTTTATTGCAGGGATGCCTGGCCGATTGGCCGAAGATGAGAGGCTGCCGATTGCAGGAAGGGTAATGGATCTACTCGTTCAGATCGACTCACGTCCCTGTGAGCGTCAACCGGGCCTCAAAAATGATCGCATAATGGTGGAGTCAAATCAATAGTTTTGAATGGGATATCTCTGTGAATGCACGGTCAGACCACAGCGGCGACGACGAGAACCAGGCCGGCCGGGTGCGTCGGCCACGGGCCGTGCTGCTCCTCGCCGCGATCCTCTGCGCGGAGGCAGCCCTCCTCTGGGTCGCGGTCGCGTGGCTTATTCTCGAGTTGCTGATCGCGACGCCGACCTCCTTGGCCACGGCCCTCGCCATCCTGGTGCTCGTGCTGATCGCCGCGTCCTGGGTGACCGCCATCGCGGTCAACTCCCTGCGGCGCCGGTCCTGGATCCGGGGCGCGGCCGTCACCTGGCAGCTGGTGCAGATCGCCGTCGCCATCGGCTCCTTCCAGGGGCTCTACGCACGGCCCGACCTCGGCTGGGCGCTTCTTCTGCCGTCGGTCATGGTCCTCGTGCTGCTGTTCCAGCGGCGCGTAATCGCAGAAACGACGTCGGCGCGCTCCGAGGACGACTTGCCGCAGTAGTGGCGCAGCAGCGGCGCAGCAGGGCCGCTCCGGCGGCGGCAGCGGCGGGGTGGGCAAGACGTGCGTTCGAGCGCTCCGGGCCCGGTATGGGCCACCTGCGGCCGGTGGGGGCAGCGCAGGGACCGTGCAGGGACTGTGCCGGCCGCGTGGCGGCATCCGTTTGGTCAGGCCGGCAGGCCGAGCTTCTTGCGCAGGCTCGCGACATGGCCGGTGGCCTTCACGTTGTAGAGGGCTAGCTCGACCATGCCGGTCTCGTCGATCACGACGGTGGAACGCAGCACGCCCGTGACGGTCTTGCCGTAGAGGTTCTTCTCGCCCCAGGCGCCGTAGCCCGTGTGCACCGCGAGGTCGGTGTCGCTGAGGAGCGCGAACGTGAGCTGCTCGGTCTCCTGGAACTTCTTCAGCTTGACCGGGGCATCCTTCGACACGCCGAGCACCTGGTAGCCGGCCGATGCCAGTGAGCTGAGGTTGTCGCGGAAGTCGCAGGCCTGCTTCGTGCAGCCGGGCGTCATCGCCGCCGGGTAGAAGTACACGACGACCTTCGAGCCGGCGAAATCGGCCAGCGACACGGCGTTCCCGTCCTGGTCGGACAGGGTGAACGGAGGGGCTTGGTCGCCGGTCGCGAGCCGCGTGGAATCGGTCATCCCCCCACGCTACTGGTCCCGCCTGTACCCATTTTCCACCCATCCCTGACGAATTCGACGGAGATTTGGGGTCAAGCACCCGTTTTTTGGCCCTGCAACGCTCTCTAGAGCAAAATCTCCGTCGAATTCGTTCAGTGCAGGGGCTGCTGGCTCGGGGGTGGTGGGTGACAGGGGGCTAGTGGGTGGGGGCGGCGGCGAAGGTGGCGAGCAGGCGCTGCAGCGAGTCCAGGCGCACCTTGCCGGTCTCGCCGAGCTTGCCGGCGCTAACGGCCTCATTGATCGCGCAGTCGGGCGAGTTCGGCAGGTGGGTGCAGCCGCGCGGACACTTTTGGGAGATCAGGGCCAGGTCGGTGAAGGCCTTGAGGATGTTGTCGGTGTTGATGTGGCCGAGACCGAAGGAGCGCACGCCGGGGGTGTCGATGACCCAGCCCCGGCCGGCATCCGTTTGCAGTCGCAGCGAGATGGTCGACGAAGACGTGTGCCGGCCGCGGCCGGTCACCGTGTTGACGACTCCGACGGCGCGGTGGGCGCTCGGCACCAGGGCGTTGACGAGGGTGGACTTGCCGACGCCGGAGTGACCGACGAAGACCGTGTCGTGGCCGACCAGGGCGGCGGAGATCTCCGCCAGCGGCATGGCGTCGTCGCGGCTCTCGAAGACGGGCAGGTCGAGGCCGGCGAAGTTGCGGAGGAAGGCGGTGGGGTCGGCCAGGTCGGTCTTGGTGATGCAGAGAATGGGATTCACGCCCGCGTCGTAGGCGGCGACGAGGTAGCGATCGACGAGACGGATGCGCGGCTCCGGGTTGGCAACGGCCACCACGATCAGCATCTGGTCGGCGTTGGCGACGATCACTCGCTCCACGGCGTCGGTGTCGTCTGCGCTGCGGCGCAGCAGCGTCGTGCGCGGCACGATCCGCACGATTCGGGACAGGCTGCCCGGTGCTCCGGTCGTGTCGCCGACGATGTCGACGCGGTCGCCGGTGACGACGGCCTGCTTTCGCAGTTCGCTCGCCCGGGCGGCGGTCACCCGGCGCTCGGCAGGCAGGTTCTCGTCGAGCATGACGGTGTACCGGCCTCGGTCGACCGAGAGGATGCGCCCGGTCAGCGCGTTCTCGTGGTCGGGGCGGGTCTTGGTGCGCGGCTTGCTGCCCTTGCGGTTGGGGCGCACACGCACGCTCGACTCGTCGAACTCGGGCTCATCGTCGTCGGCACTCGCCCACCACGTCACGACGGGACTCCGGAAACGAGCGCCGACCAGAGGTCGGTGAACTGGGGGAGGGTTTTCGAGGTCGTGCCGATGTTTTCGATCAGCAGGCCGGGAACGCGAAGCCCGATCAGCGCGCCCGCGGTTGCCATCCGGTGGTCGTCGTAGGTGTTCCACGGCCCGCCGTGCAGCGGGCGCGGGTCGATCTGCAACCCGTCGGGCAGCTCGGTGACGGCGCCGCCAAGCCCGTTGATCTCCGCGACGAGGGCCGCCAGCCGGTCGGTCTCGTGGTGGCGGATGTGCCCGATCCCGGTGATCGTGCTCGGGGACTCGGCCAGGGCGGCCAGGGCCACGAGCGTGGGCGCGAGCTCTCCGCCGGTCGACAGGTCGAGCTCCACGCCCCGGATGCGGCCGGTCCCAGAGACCGTCAGCCGGTCGCCCTCCCGAGACACCTCGGCGCCGAAGCGCGGCAGCAGGTCGGCCAGGTCGGCGCCGACCTGGGTGGTGGTCTCGGGCCAGCCGGAGATGGTGACGCTGCCCCCGGCCACGAGGGCCGCGGCGAGGAACGGCGCCGCGTTCGAGAGATCGGGTTCGATGTCGACCTCGGCGCCCTGGATCGGGCCGGGAGCCACGATCCACTCGCCGACGGCCGGGCTGTGCACCGTGACGCCGCGCCGGGCCAGCGTGGCGATGGTCATCTCGATGTGCGGCAGGCTGGGCAGGCGCTCGCCGGAATGGCGCAGGTGCAGGCCCTGCCCGAAGCGCGGCGCGGCGAGCAGCAGGCCGGAGACGAACTGGCTCGACGTGGACGCGTCGATGGTGATCTCCCCGCCGACTAGCGTGCCGGTGCCGTGCACGGTGAAGGGCAGGGCGCCGCGACCGTCGTCGTTGATGTCGGCGCCGAGGGCCCGCAGGGACGAGATGGTGGTGCCCATCGGGCGGCGGCGTGCGCCGGCGTCCCCGTCGAAGGTGGTCGGCCCGAGGCCGAGCGTCGCGACCGGCGGCAGGAAACGCATCACGGTGCCGGCGAGACCGCAGTCGACGGTCGTCGACCCGAGCAGCTCCCCGGGGGTGATCCTCAGGTCGGAACCGAACTCCCCGGCGCCGGGGACCTCCTCGATGACGGTGCCCAGTTGACGCAGCGCCGCGACCATCAAGTCGCTGTCCCGCGAGTGCAGCGGGGCACGCAACAGCGACGGATGCGCGGCGAGGGCGCTGAGCACCAGCTCCCGGTTGGTCAGCGACTTCGACCCCGGCAGGGACACGGACGCTGAGAGCGGGCCGGCGGCCGTCGGAGCGGGCCAGCGGGCATCCGTCACCTCGGGCGACGTGTCGCCGTAGGGATCGAACTCAGGCTTGGAATATCTCGAGATCAACATCGGTTATCAGAATAGTCGGTGATGAAAGAGAGAGGGAGGCCCGGGTGACGCTGTCCATGGTGCTGGAGCGACCCGCGGTCGTTTCACGCGACGGCTTAGGATTGTCCGTGATGACAACCGATGCGATCGAAATGCGAGACCTGTTCGAAGAGCAGGCACTGCCCTTTGTCGACCAGCTGTACGCCGCGGCCATGCGCATGACGCGCAACCCCTCCGACGCCCAGGATCTGGTTCAGGAAACGTTCGTGAAAGCGTTCGCTGCGTTCAAACAGTTCGAGCAGGGCACCAATCTCAAGGCCTGGCTGTACCGCATCCTGACCAACACCTTCATCAACACGTACCGCAAGAAGCAGCGTGAGCCGTTCCAGGGCACCATCGACGATCTCGAGGACTGGCAGCTCGGCGGCGCGGAGTCCCGCACGGCGATGGCGAATCGTTCGGCGGAGGCCGAGGCCATCGACCACCTGCCGGACAGCGCCGTCAAGGACGCGTTGCAGTCCATCCCGGAGGACTTCCGGCTGGCTGTCTACTTCGCCGACGTGGAGGGGTTCTCCTACCAGGAGATCGCCGAAATCATGAAAACACCCATTGGCACCGTGATGAGTCGCCTGCATCGTGGCCGGCGCCTCCTGCGCGACCTGTTGGCCGGTTACGCCCTTGAGCGCGGCCTGGGAACAGCGGCGGGCCAGACTCGAACCGGGAGCACACCAGCATGACCGATTGTGGCTGCGAGAAGGCCAAGGCCGAACTCGAGGAATACCTGCACAACGAACTGTGCGGCGAAGACGCGTCTGACATTCAGGAGCACCTCGCCCACTGCAGCGACTGCAGCGACGAGCACCTGGTCGGGCGCACCCTTACCGAGGCCGTGCAGCGCGCATGCCGTGAAATGGCCCCCGAAGACCTGCGCGACCAGGTGTTGCTGAAGCTGCGCACCATCCAGTCCGCCCACTAGCCGATCGGCAGGTCGGCGTCCTCCTCACCGGCGTCGTCGATGTTCTTCTCCTCGGGGAGCGGCTCGTCGACCGAGCCGAGCACGAACAGGGCCCCGGTCGGGTCGGTGACCAGCGCGAAGGTGCCGAACTCCGCCGTCCACGGCTCACGGACGACCGTGCCGCCGAGCTCTGTCACGGTCGTGACGGCCGCGTGCACGTCAGGCACCCCGAGATAGAGCTGCCAGTGCGAGGGCACGCTGTCGGGCAGGTGTTCCGCGGCGTCGAAGACGCCCGTCACCATCTCACCCTCCGCCCCGATCGTGCTGTAGCGGAAGTCCTCCGTGTCGCTCAGGACGACCGGTTTCCAGCCGAACACCTCGGTGTAGAAATCGAGGGCGGCGGAATAGGAGCGGGTATTCAGCTCGTGCCAGACCGGTGAGCCCGCCTCGCCGAAGACGTCGAAGCCGGTGAACTCGTCGGCCTGCCACACCCCGAAGGGCGCACCCGTCGGGTCCATGAGGATGGCCATGCGGCCCATGGTTCCCACCGTCATCGGCTCGGCCAGCACGGCTGCGCCGGCTGCGCGGGCGACGGCGACGGCGGCGTCGGCATCCGTCACCGACAGGTAGGTGGTCCACGCGTCGGGCAGTTGGGAACCCGGCTCCTGTGAGCTCATGCCGGCGACGTCCGCGTCGCCCTTCCGGAAGGTGACGTAGTTGCCGTACTCCGAACCGGAATCGCTGGCCGTCCAGCCGAACAGCCGGGTGTAGAACTCCCGGGCGCGCGGCAGGTCGGAGGTCATCAGGTCGGCCCAGCAGGGCTGGCCGGTTCGGTTCGCGTGCGGTGCGGGCATGGCGGATCTCCTTGTCGGTGGCCGATGCGTCGGCGGGCGGTGCGGCCAGCCTAGATGAGTGAGTCCTAATAGCCGAGGGGCGATAGGGGTTCGCGGTTCCGAGACGGTTGTTTCCGGTGCCGACGCCGGGCGATCAGGGGACCGTGACGCTGGATGAAGTGTGGACCGCCGTGTCTTTCGAGTCCGAAGCCGTGCAGTAGCGCTGTCCCGAACGAATTCGACGGAGATTCCGCCCAAAACCGACCCAAAACATCCGGAAATGCTGTTTTGGAAGAAAATCTCCGTCGAATTGGTTCGACGCCGGGTCATGACCAGCGCTACGCGGTCGTCGCCTCTGATCTTGCGGGGGTGACACAGCCCGTCGATCAGGACTCACCCGTCGAGGACTGGGCCGTAGCGTCCGGTGCGGCCCATTCTGTCGAACGGTTCTGCCGGTCGGCGCAGGTTACAGGGTAAGCGCCTGGCGTAGTAGTTCGGCCTGCTCGACCGCGTGACGCTTCGCCGAGCCCGCCGCCGGCGACGCCGACGCCGCCCGGGAGAACAGGGTCACCGGGCGCGGGCCCAGCTTGTTCGTCTCGAGGTAGAAGAACGGCCAGGCACCCTGGTTCTCCGGCTCGTCCTGCACCCAGGCGAGTTCAGCGTCGGGGTACTGGTCGGCGACCTGCTTGAGTTCGACGGCGGGCAGCGGGTAGAACTGCTCCAGGCGAACCAGCGCGATCTCCGGGTTCGGGTTCTTGTCGAGTTCGGCGAGCAGGTCGTAGTAGAGCTTGCCAGCCAGGAACAGCACCCGCTTGACGCGCGGCTTGTCGGTGATCCGGGCGTCGTCGATGACCGGTTCGAACCGGCCGGTGGTGAAGTCGGCCACCTCGCTGGTCGCGCCCCGCAGGCGCAGCATCGACTTCGGAGTGAAGACGATCAGCGGGCGCCGCGGGCGCATGTAGGCCTGACGGCGCAGCAGGTGGAAGTACGACGCGGGCGTCGACGGGCGAGCGACGGTCATGTTGTCTTCCGCGCACAGCTGCAGGTAGCGCTCGATCCGGGCGGACGAGTGGTCCGGCCCCTGGCCCTCGTAGCCGTGCGGCAGCAGCAGCACAACGGATGACCGCTGGCCCCACTTCTGCTCGGCGGAGGAGACGAACTCGTCGATGACCGTCTGGGCACCGTTGGCGAAGTCGCCGAACTGCGCCTCCCAGAGCACCAGGGCGTCGGCGCGTTCCACCGAGTAGCCGTACTCGAAGCCCATGGCCGCGTATTCGCTGAGCAGCGAGTCGTAGATCCAGAACCGGGCCTGGTCTTCGCTGAGGTTCGCCAAGGGCAGCCATTCCTGGCCGTTGATGCGGTCGTGCAGCACCGCGTGACGCTGCACGAACGTGCCGCGGCGGGCATCCTGGCCGGCGAAGCGCACCGGGGTGCGCTCGAGCAGCAGGGAGCCGAGGGCGAGGAGTTCGCCGAAGCTCCAGTCGATTTTGCCGTTGCGACTCATGTCGTTGCGCTTCTGCATCAGCTGCTGCAGCTTATTGTGCACGGTGAAGCCGGCGGGCTTGTTCAGGAAGGCGTCGCCGATCAGGTGCACGACCGCTTCGGGCACCCCGGTGGTGGACGGTTCCCCGACCGCGTCGTCGTGCTTGTCGGTACCGTGCTTCTCGGCACCGATTCCCTGCGGCGCGGCACCGGCCGCGCTGACGATCGGGATCGACGAGGACTGCGCCGCGTGCGTCTCCATGAACGCGCGCTCGAGGCGGTCCTGGAAATCCGCGTGCGAGGCCTCGTATTCCTCCTGCGTGATGTCGCCGCGACCGACGAGAGCCTCGGTGAAAAGCTTCCGGACGGAGCGCTTGGCCTCGATCAGGTTGTACATCAACGGCTGGGTCATCGAGGGGTCGTCGCCCTCGTTGTGCCCGCGGCGGCGGTAGCAGACGAGGTCGATGACGACGTCCCGCTTGAATTCCTGACGGTACGCGAAGGCGAGCTCCGCGACCCGCACCACGGCCTCGGGGTCGTCCCCGTTGACGTGGAAGATGGGCGCCTGGATGGTCTTGGCGACATCCGTCGAGTACACCGAGGTGCGTCCGTCACCGGGCAGTGTGGTGAAGCCGACCTGGTTGTTGACGACCAGATGGATGGTGCCGCCGGTGCGGAACCCGCGCAGTTGGGACATCTGGAGCGTCTCCAGGACGATGCCCTGGCCGGCCATGGCCGCGTCGCCGTGCACGAGGACGGGGAGGGTGGAGAAGGTGCCGATCGGCTTGCGGTCCTGCTTGGCGCGCACGATGCCCTCGAGGACGCCGTCGACGGCCTCGAGGTGGGACGGGTTCGCGGCCAGGTAGACCGGCATCTCCGTGCCGTTGGTGGCACGGAAGGTGCCCTCGGTGCCCAGGTGGTACTTGACGTCGCCGGAGCCCTGCACGGTGCGGGGATCCTGCGTGCCCTCGAACTCGCGGAAGATCTGACCGTAGGTTTTGCCCGCGATGTTGGTGAGCACGTTCAGGCGCCCGCGGTGGGCCATGCCGATGCAGACCTCGTCGAGGCCGGCATCCGCGGCACCCTGCAGGATCGAGTCGAGCAGCGCGATGGTGGACTCGCCGCCCTCGAGGCTGAACCGCTTCTGGCCGACGTACTTGGTCTGCAGGAAGGTCTCGAAGGCCTCCGCCTCGTTGAGCTTGCCGAGGATGCGCATCTGCTCGTCATGCGTGGGCTTGACGTAGCTCTTCTCCATCTTTTCCTGCATCCACTTGCGCTGGGCAGGGTCCTGGATGTGCATGTACTCGATGCCGGTCGTGCGGCAGTAGGAGTCGCGCAGCACGCCGAGGATGTCGCGCAGGAGCATCAGGCGTTTGCTGCCGAACCCGCCGGTGACGAACTCGCGGTCCAGATCCCAGAAGGTCAGCCCGTGGTTCGAGATTTCCAGGTCGGGGTGGGAGCGCTGCGTGTATTCGAGCGGGTCGATGTCGGCCATCAGGTGGCCGCGCACGCGGAACGCGTTGATGAGCTCCTGCACGCGGGCGGTCTTGTCGACGGCGCTGGCCAGGTCGACGCTGATGTCGGGCGCCCAGTGGATCGGGTCGTATGGGATGCGCAGGGCCGAGAAGATGTCCTCGTAGAAGTTGTGCTGCCCGATCAGGAGCTCGTGCACGATCTTGAGGAATTCGCCCGAGCCGGCACCCTGGATGACCCGGTGGTCGTAGGTGCTGGTCAGCGTGATGGTCTTGGAGATGGCGAGGCCGGTCAGGGTCTTGCCGCTGGAACCCTGGAACTCGGCCGGGTAGTCGAGGGCGCCGGCGCCGATGATGCAGCCCTGGCCCTTCATCAGGCGCGGCACGGAGTGCACCGTGCCGATGCCGCCGGGGTTGGTGAGGGAGACCGTGGCGCCGGAGAAGTCATCCGCCGTCAGCTTGCCCTTGCGAGCCCGGGTGACGAGGTCTTCGTAGGAGGAGAGGTACTCACCGAAGGTCATCGTGTCCGCGCGCTTGATGGCCGGGACCATCAGGGAGCGGGTGCCATCGGGCTTGGGCAGGTCGATCGCGATGCCGAGGCCGACGTGCGCGGGGGCGATGACCGAGGGCTTGCCGTCGATCTCGTTGTAGTAGACGTTCTGGCTGGGGAACATCTTCAGCGCCTGGATCAGCGCCCAACCGATCAGGTGCGTGAACGACACCTTGCCGCCGCGCGAGCGCTTCATGTGGTTGTTCATCACGATGCGGTTGTCGATGAGGAGCTTCGCCGGGATGGTGCGCACGCTGGTGGCTGTGGGCACGGTCAGGCTGGTCGCCATGTTCGCCGCGAGGCTCTTGGACATGCCGCGGAGCGGGGTGACGACGTCGACCTCGGTGGCCTCGGCGGCGGTCGGCTGCGAGTTCGTGATCGGAATGTCGGCCGGCACGGGGACCCGCTTGGGCGCGCTGGACGTCGTGCGCGCGGTGCGCTGCCCGCCGACGACGGGGATGGGCGCCGTGATCGGGGCCGGCTCCGCCGCTGAGGCGGCCGGGGTTGCGGGGGCGCTTGCCGCGGGTGTGGTCACGTCGGGAGCGATCACGGCGGGCGCGTCGCCTGCGGGTGCGCTGCTCGCGGGAGCCTCTGAACCGTCGCTGCGGCCGTTCGCGGTCCGGTGGTAGCTCTCGAGGACGGGCCACCAGGACTCGTCCACCAGCTTCTTGTCGACAAGGTACCGATCGTACAGTTCGTCGACGAGCCACTCGTTCGCTCCGAATTCACCCGACGTCGTCTCGTCGGACCCACTACCGGTCAACTGGCTTGACACAGCCGGTTCCCACTCTCTACGTTGATTTTGAATGTCCCGAGCGGTCGTGCACGCCCGGCGCGGTCTGCCCGTCCAGCCTAATCCCCTCGGGCCTGGCTGCGGGCATCCGCGCGGGGCGCTAGCGTTATTTCCATGCAGTTCTATGGAGCGGTACCCAGCCACGACCTCACGTATTCCGACGTCTTCCTTGTGCCGAGTCAATCGGATGTGAGCAGCCGTCTCGATGTCTCCCTCGCCCCGGGCGACGGCAGCGGCGCCACCATCCCCATCGTCTCGGCGAACATGAACTCGGTCACCGGGCCGCGCCTGGCGGCCGCGCTCGCTCGCCGCGGCGGGCTCGGCGTGCTGCCGCAGGACATGCACCTGCAGGATCTCGACGCCGCGATCCGCTGGGTCAAGGCCCAATCCACCCGCTTCGACACCCCCTTCAACTTCGCCCCGGGGGACACCGTGGCGCTCGCCCTGCGGCAGGTGCCGGCTGTGGCCGGCCAGGGATTGGTCATCAACGACCAGAACGGCGACTACCTGGGTGCCATCGACGCGTTCCGGCTGGCGACGGCGCTGCCCGACGCGCTCCTCGGAGACCTCCTGCACGGCACGATGACCTCCCTCGACGCCGACGATATCGAAGGCCCGCGCCGCGCGTTCGACGTGATGACCGCGGCCGAGCTCGACTTCGCCACCGTGCAGCACCACGGCCGGGTGATCGGCACCCTCAGCCGCAAGAGCGCGCTTCGCTCCACCCTGTATCAGCCCGCGCTGGACGCGCAGGGCCGACTGCGCGTGGCCGCGGCGGTCGGCATCAACGGCGACATCGCGGCCAAGGCCCGGGCGCTCGTCGCCGCGGGGGTCGACGTTCTCGTGATCGACACCGCGCACGGCCACCAGGGCGGCATGGCGCGGGCGATCGAGATCGTCGCCGACCTGGGCCTCGGCATCCCCATCGTGGCCGGCAACGTCGTGACCGCGGATGCCGTGGGTGACCTCGTCGGCGCCGGCGCCACCATCGTGAAGGTCGGCGTCGGCCCCGGCGCCATGTGCACCACGCGCATGATGACGGCGGTCGGCCGCCCCCAGTTCTCGGCCGTGCTCGAGACCGCCGCCGCCGCCCGGGAACTCGGAGCGCACGTCTGGGCCGACGGCGGGGTGCGCTACCCGCGCGACGTGGCGCTCGCGCTCGCCGCCGGCGCGGCATCCGTCATGATCGGATCCTGGTTCGCCGGCACGATCGAGGCACCCGGCCTGCTCGACCGGGACGCCGCCGGCGGCATTTACAAGGAGAGCTGGGGGATGGCCTCCACCAGGGCTGTGCGCCAGCGGTTCGACCGCCTCGACGCCTACGAGCTGGCCCGCAAGACGCTTTTTGCCGAGGGGATCTCCAGCTCGAAGATCTACCTGGACCCGCTACGGCCGTCCGTCGAGGACCTGCTGGACATGATCACCTCCGGCGTGCGCAGCTCGTTCACTTATGCAGGCGCGACCTCGGTCGCGGAGTTCCACACCCGTTCGCTGGTCGGGATCCAGTCGGCGGCCGGCTACGAGGAGGGCAAGGCCCTGCCCGTCTCCTGGTAGAGGTGGGGGGCCTGACACCCGGGACCGACTCGTGGCCTCGGTGCCGGGCGGTAGACTGGGAGGAATAATGGACGACCCCCCTCCTGCGCATGCGCCCGGTTTCTCGCCCGGAAATTCTTCCCGTCACCCGAACGGCGTCTCGGTCATGAACTTCGGTGCCGCCGTCGTCGAGGTCCGCCATGTATGAGTGGATCATGCTCGCCGCGGGGCTCCTCCTCACCGTCGGCACCGGCCTGTTCGTCGCCAGCGAGTTCGCCCTGGTCAACCTGGACCGGTCGGAGCTCGAGGCCCGCCGCGATCGAGGAGAGACCCGACTCGGCCTGACCATCGCCGCACTCAGGATCACCTCGACGCACCTCTCCAGCGCCCAACTGGGCATCACCCTCACCACCCTGCTCACCGGTTACACCATGGAGCCGGCTCTGACCATGCTGCTGTCGCCGTCGCTGATCGGCCTGGGGCTGTCCCCGGCGGTGGTGCCGGTCGTCGCGGTCACGACCGCGGTCATCGTCGCCACACTCGCCTCGATGATCATCGGCGAGCTGGTGCCGAAGAATTTCGCCCTCGCCCTGCCCGTGCAGACCGCGAAGCTGGTCATCCCGTTCCAGACACTGTTCACGACCGTGTTCAAACCGGCCGTCGTCGTGCTCAACGGCAGCGCCAACGGTGTGCTGCGGTCGATCGGGATCGAGCCGAAGGAAGAGCTGTCCGGGGCGCGCACCGCGGAGGAGCTGTCCTCCCTCGTGCGGCGCTCGGCCAGTGCCGGGCTGCTGGAGAAAGACACCGCCACGCTCCTGCACCGCACGCTGCTCTTCTCCGGGCATACCGCCTCGGACGTGATGACGCCCCGCCCGCGGGTGGCCAGCATCGAGCGCACCGCCTCCGCCCAGGCCGTCATCGACCTCACCCGCCAAACCGGGTATTCCCGCTTCCCCGTCGTCGACGAGGGCGTCGACGACATCGTCGGGATCGTGCACGTGAAGCAGGCCGTGGCCGTTCCCCGACGTCGCCGGGCGGATGTCCCGGTATCGGCCCTGCAGTCCGAGGCCATCCGGGTGCCCGAGACCATGAAACTCGACGGACTACTGGTCGAGCTGCGCGGCCGCGGTTACCAGATGGCCATCGTCGTCGACGAATACGGCGGCACGGCCGGAGTGGCCACGCTCGAGGACCTGGTCGAGGAACTCGTCGGAGAGGTTGCCGACGAGCACGACCGCACCCGCGCCGGTGTGGTGTTGTCTACCGACTCTCTGACATTCCCCGGCATGCTCCGCCCGGACGAGCTGCTCGACCGCACGGGCATCGTGATCTCGGAGGACGGCCCCTACGAAACCGTGGGTGGGTTCGTGATGAGCGAATTGGGTCGCCTGCCCGTGGTCGGCGACGTCGTGCAGCTGGCCGGCGGCGTGCTGTCCGTGGAACGCCTCGACGGCCGACGGATCGACCGGCTCCGCTTCACACCCTGCGGCGAGCCCGGCGAGCCCGTCGAGCCCGAGGAGGGCGGCGAGCCTGCCCGGGGCGACCGCGGTACCAGGACCGACAAGAAATCCGAAAAAAAGTTGGACAAAAAGGGTGACCGCAAGAAGAACGGTATGGAGCGCACGGTGAGTGACCATGAGTGACTGGGCGGGGCTGGTCTGGCTGGTCGTGCTGCTCGCGGCCAACGCCTTCTTCGTCGCCGCGGAATTCGCGGTTATCTCCGCGCGCCGGTCCCAGATCGAACCTCTCGCCGAGGCCGGCAAGAAGCGCGCAATCACAGCGCTGTGGGCGATGGAACACGCCACCCTCATGTTGGCGACCACCCAGCTGGGCATCACGGTCTGCTCGCTGCTCATCCTGAACGTCTCGGAGCCGGCGATCCACCACCTGCTCGAGATCCCGCTGGGCCTGACCCCGCTACCGGAGGAGGCCATCGGCGTGATCGCCTTCGTGATCACGCTGCTGCTGGTCTCCTACCTGCACGTCGTGTTCGGTGAGATGGTGCCGAAGAACCTGTCGTTCTCCATCCCCGACCGGGCCGTGCTCGTGCTCGCCCCGCCGCTCGTCTTCTTCGGCCGCCTGGTCAAGCCCGTGATCGTGACGCTCAACGCCACCGCCAACCTGGTGGTGCGAATGTTCGGGGTCCAGCCCAAGGAGGAGGCCACCAGCACCTACACGTTGGACGAGGTGGCGACCATCGTCTCCCAGTCGACCCGGGAGGGCGTGCTGCGGGACGGCACCGGGGCACTCAGCGCCACGTTCGAGTTCACCACCCGCAAGGTGCGGGACGTCGCGGTGAACCTCGATGGCCTGATCAGCCTGCCCGAGGCGGCCACCCCCGCAGACGTGGAGAAGGCCGTCACCAGACACGGTTTCTCCCGCTATGTGCTGGTGAACGAGTCCGGTGAACCGACCGGGTACGTTCACCTGAAGGACGTCATCGACCTCGACGGCGACACGGCCACCTCGGTCGGGCAGGGCAGCTACGCGGAGCCGATCCCGGGCAAGCGCATCCGTTTGCTGGCGTCGATCTTCGAGGACACCGACCTCGAAGATGCCCTGGCCACCATGCGGCGTTCGGGCGCGCACCTGGCGCGCTCGTTCACCGCGACCGGTGAGACCGTGGGGGTGCTGTTCCTCGAGGACATCATCGAAGAGCTGGTCGGCGAAGTGCAGGACGCGACCCGGCGCCTGTAGCCGTTCTCAGGAGGCCGGCCACCGGGCGCGCAGGTACTGCGGCGGCCAGTAGTCCACGCCGGCGCCGAGCTCGTGGGCGGCCCGCAGCGGGAAGTGCGGGTCGCGCAGGAGTTCGCGGCCCAGAAGGACCGCGTCGGCCCGACCGGATGCCACGATCTGCTCGGCCTGGTGCGCGGTGGTGATCAGCCCGACGGCGCTGACCCGCACGTCCGCCTCCGTTTTCACGTGCTCGGCGAGCGGCACCTGGTAGCCGGGACCCAGCGGGATGCGCACCCCGGTCACGTTGCCGCCGGAGGAGATGTCGAAGAAGTCGGCGCCGGCGGCCGCGGCCCAGCCGGCGACCTCGGCCGTCTCGTCTTCGGTCCAGCCGCCCGGGGTGTAATCGGTGGCGGAGAACCGCACGAACAGGGCGCGCTCCTCGCCGATGGCCGCGCGCACGGCGGCCACGACCTGAAGCAGCAGGCGGGCCCGGTTCGGCAGCCCGCCGCCGAACCCGTCGGTGCGCCGGTTGCTCAGCGGGGACAGGAACTGGTGCAGCAGGTAGCCGTGCGCCGCGTGCAGCTCCACGACGTCGAACCCGGCCTCCACCGCCCGGAGCGCGGCGGACGCGAACCCGTCAACGATTCCCAGGATGCCCGCGGCATCCAGGGCCACGGGCGCTGCGTAGCCGGGGAATGGCACGGCCGAGGCCGACACGGTCGGCCAGCCGCCGTCATCCGTCGCCATGGTGCCGTGCCGGTCTCCGCCCCAGGCCGGCCAGACAGAAGCCTTGCGCCCCGCGTGGGAAAGCTGGATGCCGGCCTTCGCGCCCTGCGCATGAAGGAAGGCCACGATCGGTGCCCAGGCGGCGGTCTGTTCCGCGTTCCAGAGGCCGGTGTCGGCGTAGGAGATGCGGCCCTCCGGGCTGATCGCGGTTGCCTCGACCAGGATCAGGCCGGCGCCGCCCGCGGCCAGCGCGCCCAAGTGAACGAGGTGCCAGTCCCGCGGGACGCCGTCTTTCTCCTGCACCGCGTATTGGCACATCGGCGCCGCCCAGATGCGGTTGCGCAGGGTGACGCCGCGCACGGTGAACGGTTCGAACAGGGCGGCAACAGCCACGGATTTCCCCCAAGGGTCGAGTGGGCGGGCGAAGCGGCCGGCCCGACGCACTCAAAACAACCTATCGTGAGTGCATGAGCGAACCACGGGGATGGCTGGAATGGGACGACTCACGGGCGCGCGAGCGGATCGCGGTTCCCCGGGCGGACGACGACAAGTACCGCCGCGGCGTGCTGGGCGTGCGCACGGGCTCCGACGAGTACCCCGGGGCCGCGGTGCTCGGAGTCGAGGCGGCCCTCCGCACCGGGGTCGGGATGGTGCGCTACCTCGGCCCGAGACGGGCGTCCGACCTGGTGCTGCAGCGCCGCCCGGAGGCCGTCACCGCCCCCGGGCAGGTGCAGGCCTGGCTGCTCGGCTCGGGCCAGGACGCCGCCGCGCGCGACCGGGTGACCGAGGCCGCGCTGCTCGGTGCCCTGGCCGAGGGGCTGCCCACGGTGTGCGACGCCGGGGCCCTCGACCTGGTCGGCCGGGCGACCGGGCCCGTCGTGATCACCCCGCACTACCGCGAACTCGCCCGGCTGCTTACCCGCCTGCTCTCCCCGCAGGGCGAGTCGGTGGCCGGCTCCGAGGTGGCCGCTGCGCCGGGAGAGTGGGCCGTGCGCGCCGCGTCCGGCCTCGGCGTCACGGTGCTGCTCAAGGGAAGCGTCACCTGGATCGCGGCGCCCGACGGCACCCGGCTGACGGTGTCGAAGGCGCCCTCCTGGCTGGCGACGGCCGGATCCGGGGACGTGCTCGGCGGCATCCTCGGCGCCCTCCTGGCCACGCATTCACGGGCGATCCAGACGGATGCCGCCGCGCCGGCCCATCTCGCGGCGACGGCCGCCCTGGTGCACGCCCGGGCAGCGGCCCGGGCGTCCAACGGAGGTCCGATCACCGCGCTCGACATCGCCGGCGCGGTGCCGGCCACGATCGCGGACCTGCTCGGCTCGCGTTGACCGCCGCGCTGGGCCCCGCGCTGACTGTCCCGGTGCGGCGGCGGAGCCGTGGGGGTGTGCGAAGGTGGAGCGTGCCCCAATCCGTCGCAGAACACCTGGCCGCCGGAGCCGGCGTGCCGACATCGCGAACGCTGCTCTGGGCCGGCTTCGCACTGGTGCACGGCGTGCTCTGGTGGCTCTGTTTCGCGTCCCCCGGCTGGCCGCTGGGCGATGTGGAGGTCGTCTACCTCGGCTGGGCGACCGACGCGGCATCCGGTGCCGACGTCGTGGGCATCACCACCGGCTTCGTCTACCCGCTGCTGGCCCTCCTGCCCATCCTGGCGCCGCTCGCGTTCGGCCCCGACCTCTACGCCGCCGGCTGGCTCGGGCTCGTGACCCTGCTGAACGCCGGGACCTTCGCGCTGCTGCTCGGGCGGGGCCGCAACCGGCGTGCCCTGGCCGCGGCGGCCTGGTGGCTGGGTTTCCTGCTGCTGCTCGGGCCCGTCGCCCTCGCCCGGATCGATGCGGTCACCGTGCCGCTGGCGATCGCCGCACTGCTGTTCGTCGGCGCCCGGCCGGTCTGGGGCACCGTGCTGCTGACTCTGGTCACCTGGGTGAAGATCTGGCCGGTGGCCCTGGTGATCGCGCTATTCGTCGTCTCGAAGGACCGCTGGCGGGTGCTCGTCGCCGCGGCCGGGACGAGCCTGGGCATCGTGCTGGTGGCGCTCGGGCTCGGCAGCGGGCCGAACGTGCTCAGCTTCGTCGGCGAGCAGACGAACCGCGGCATCCAGATCGAGTCCCCGGTCGCCGGCCTCTGGATGTGGCCGGCCGCGCTGGGTCTGCCGGGCAGTTACCTCTACTACGACCGGCAGATCCTCACCTTCCAGATCATCGGCACCGGCACGAACGTCGCCATCGTGGCGATGACCCCCCTGCTCGCCCTCTGCGGGCTGGCCGTGGTGCTCCTGGCCTGCCAGCGGATGCGTGCAGGCGCCGAACCGGCCGGCCTGTTCCCGCCGCTGGCGCTGGCCCTGGTGCTGACCCTGATCGTCGTCAACAAGGTCGGCTCGCCGCAGTTCACGACCTGGCTGGCCGCGCCCATCATTTTCGGGCTGCTGGTGCGGGGGCGTGCCTGGCGGCTCCCGGCCGTGCTCGGGCTTGTCATCGCGGCCCTGACCCAACTCGTCTACCCGCACTTCTACGACCGCCTGCTTGTGGCAGACCCGGCTCTGGTGCTGGTGCTGACCGTGCGCAACGCGCTGGAGGTCGTGCTGCTCGGCTGGGCCGTGTGGCAGATCCTGTTCCCACCCACCCCCTATCAGAAGGAGTAACCCCATGCTGGTTGCATTTTCCGTCGCCCCGTCCGGCTCCCACGATGACGAAGGGTCGGTGCACGACGCGGTCGCCGCGGCCGTGCGCATCGTGCGCGCATCCGGGCTGCCCAACCACACCGATTCGATGTTCACCACCATCGAGGGCGACTGGGACGAGGTCTTCGCGGTGGTCAAGGCCGCCACTGAAGCCGTCGGAGCCTGGGGGCCGCGGGTGTCCCTGGTGCTCAAGGCCGACATCCGGGGCCGCCGCACCGGGGAGCTGACCGGGAAGGTCGAGCGCCTCGAGGCGGTGCTGGCCGAGGCCGCAGCATCGGCGGCCGCCACACCGGCCGCGTAGCCAGGTGAATCCCATCTGGTTGCATCGCTCTCCGGGAGTCAGAGCCGACCATACCGCGGGGCGCTGTTTGACCCCGGCGGAACGCCGTGCCGGGCGTCTAACCAATTCGACGGAGATTCTGGGTCAAACCCTCGTTTTTGAGCCCATACGCGCTGCTTAGAGCAATATCTCCGTCGAATTCGTTCGGGCCACCGGCCCCGTACTCTGGAACCATACCTGCTCACGGCCTCGCCATCGCGGGCGACTTCGGCTACGTCGCCCCGGTCTGGATCGGCGCGAGGCAGCCGGGCCGTTCGGCAGCCGGGCCCTTCGGCAGCGCCGAAGTCAGTCGCCCTGGAGCAGGATGCCGTCGTGGATGGCGCGCTTGCGCAGGGCGACCTTGGTTCCCACGTCGAAGCCCGCGAGGCGGTACTTCTCCCGGATGCGCTTGAGGTAACTCTTGGCGGTCTCCTCGGAGATGCCGAGCTGGTGCGCGACGGCCTTGACCGGCTCGCCCGCGCCGTAGAGGGCCATCACCCGGCGCTCCTGCGCGCTGAGGCGGGGAGAACCGCCGTTCGCGCCGTTGTTGAGGGCCTCGTCCAGTTCGGCCGAAATGAAGGAGTCGCCGTCATAGGCGGAGCGGATCGCCTCGACGATCATCGTTGCCTCTTCGCTCTTGACCAGGTAGCCAAGCGCACCGGCAGCCAGCGCCTCGCGCACGAGCCCGGCCTCGGAGTAGGTGCTCATCAACACCGTCTTCACGCCGGCCGTCTTGAGCGTCGAGATCTTCAGTGAGACCGGGATGTTGTCTTTGAGGTCGAGGTCGAGGAGCACGACGTCGACGGGAAATTCGGGGTGGGTGAGCAGCTCGGGCCAGGTGGTGACGGCGGCGACCATGTTGATGTCGTCCGCGGCCCCCCGGATCCACTCGGTGAGGGCCCCCAACAGCATGCGGTGGTCGTCGACGAGGGCCAACCGGATGGGGTTGTCCTTGCTCGGCGCCTCAGTGCTCAACGTGGTTGTGTTCGTCACTTCTGTCTCCTTGTGCTTCTGGCCCCGAATGAGAAGCTCAACAGCGTAGTTCCACGGACCCTAAGCATCCGCGGGATTGTCGATACTGCATTCGATTTCCAGATGCAGACTTCCGTCCCGGCTGGAATCGACGTGAGGGCCGACTATTCGGATAGCTTGCCACGTCTCGGGGTCCACTCGACGCCGTGGCACACCCGTCGTGGTCAATTCGATCGGAAATCGTAACTTCTGGCGAGCGGAGACGCCGTGCGTGGGTCGGATCGGTCCGAGAGAGAGCGAAACGGATGCCTCGTCGCGGGTTGTGTCGCTGATCAGCAGCCAGATCGTGCGCAGAAGGGCATCGCGCTGGTCGGGGTCGAGCATGCCGGCCAGCCCCGCCGGGTCGTGCAGGCCGACGGACGGTCCCAGGAACTCGGACTCGGTGATCGCGTGGTGCAGCCAGGTCTCCCGGCG
Organism: Cryobacterium sp. M23; assembly: GCF_002929655.1. Classification (NCBI taxonomy): domain Bacteria; kingdom Bacillati; phylum Actinomycetota; class Actinomycetes; order Micrococcales; family Microbacteriaceae; genus Cryobacterium; species Cryobacterium sp. M23. The sequence goes on along the minus strand of NZ_PJJV01000064.1, from coordinate 29,288 downwards.
GCCCCGGATCAGGTGCAGCCGCAGTTGCGTGGCGAGGTCTGCCGCCGTCGTCGACTTCTCGGAACTCAGCGGCAGCGCCGTGCGACCCTTCGCGACGTCGTCGAGCAGAGTCTCCGCGTCGAGGTCGATACGGGCGAGTTCCTCGGAGGCGAACATCCCCACCGCGAACTGCGGCTGGGAGATGGTGCTCTGCACCAGCACCAGGTCGAGCTCGCGCTGGGCCATCCGGCGGAATCCCCGCACCGTGGCGACGCCGAGCAGCGGAGGCAGGATGGCGAGGCTGATCGCAAGGAGGTCGGGGGCGAAGGTGAGCGGATCGGCGCGCTCCTCGGTGAGCGCCCCGAGGAAGAGAAGCAGTCCGAGCGCCATCGCGGCCGAGACGAGGTCGTGCCCGCGGCGCACGGTGGCCAGGGAGATGAGCAGGGTGCCGACGGCGGCGGCGGCGGTCGGGTAGACGCCGGAGTCGGTTTCGCCCCACGACCCGATCAGGTCGAGCACCACCACGGCGACGCCGGTGGCGATGGCCGCGGCGAACAGCCAGTCCGGCATCCGAGCCGAAAGGCGCTGCACCGTGATCAGTGCCAGGACCGTGGTCGCCATCAGGAGACCCCACGCGATGAGGCTGGGCGTCGGGTCGGGATATTCGGACCACTGCACGGCGAACTGCCCGAACAGGAACAGGGTGATGAAGCCGCCGCTGAACGTCAGGCCGATGCCGAGGTGGCGGCCACCCAGGCCGCTCTGGTTGGCGCGCGTGGTCTGCACGGTGCGTTCGGGGCGTCGGAAACTGCGCCGGTAAGCCCGGCGTTCCTGGCGGTCCTGATTGCTCGGCTGGTCGGACCCGCCCGCCGCCGCAGCGCGGCGCGCGTCACGGCGGCGGGCGTCGACGATGCCGGGGACGGTCACTTGGGCACCTCGAGCACGACCGTGGTGCCGGAGCCGGGGGAGGAGAAGAGGCGGGCGTTGCCGCCCACGTCGCGCAGGCGGGCCACGACCGATTCGGCGAAACCGAGGCGTTCGGCGCTGACGCCGCTGAGGTCGAAGCCGACCCCTGCGTCGGTGACCATGGCGCGCACGGTTGTGTCGTCATCAGTGATCGTCACGTCGGCGCGGGCGACGCCGGCGTGACGTCGCACGTTCTCGAGGCACTCGCCGAGGGCGAGGAGGAAGGAGTCGAGCACGTCGCTGGGCAGAAGAACCTGTCCGCTGCCGTGCCAGTCCACATCGAGGCCCATCCGCCCGAACCGCTGCTTGACCGATTCGAGGGTGCTGCCGAGCATTGACTCGGTGGCCGGCTCGAGCGTGTAGACCCCGGAGCGGCGCGGGGTGGGGAGGCCGCCGAGCCGTAGCTGCCGCAGCAACCGGGCGTCATCACCGGCCTGTTGGCGCAGTGCGGCCGGGCTGACGCCGACGCCGGAGTGCGCGAGGAGGGTGAGGGTGGCCAGCACGGTGTCGTGCAGCAGCCGGGCATCCTGCCGGCGTTGGGCTTCGAGCTCGCTGGCATGGCGCTCGGCGAGGTGGGCGCGGCCGATGAAGGCGATGCGCGCCATGACGCGCGGCACGCTCTGGGCCAGCCACCAGGCCACCAGGGCGATGGCAAGCCAGACGCTGAGGGTGAGCAGGAGGGGCACGGTGGCGTCGGACGAGGCGCGGGTGGCGGCGAGCACGCTGGCAACGGTCGCACCGAATGCCAGGAACAGCACCAGCAGGCGGGCGGCGCTGACCACGAGCACGAGGGCGACGCAGCTCAGGGCTCCGGCGGCGATGCCGCCGATGATGGCCTGCTCGACGAGGTTCAGGCCGGTGGCACGCTGGCCCGACCAGCCCACGAGCAGGATCACGGCGATGCCGGAGACCAGGATCAAGGCGACCCAGCGCATCCGGCCGGACCGGCCGAGCAGGTACTGGCCGGCTACCAGCAGCAGCAGCAGTGGCAGGCTCCGGGCCAGGGTGCTCACGGTCAAGCCGCCCGGGACGAGCATCGCGAGGAGCGCGGCGGCCGAGCCGGCCAATCCGCACAGGCGAGCCGCTCTGCGGAGCAGACGGTCACGTTCCTTGTAGATTCGTTGCATAGCGGCGCTCTCACCCCATTTGCCCTCTATACAGAACCCTACCGGCCCGGTGTCCGTTCCCCCGCGCGATCCGTGGCATCCGTCGGCGTCTGCGCGGCCGGAGGCGTTCCCGACGGGCGTTACCGGCGACTCAGGGCGTGCTCGACGCCGCTCCGCCGGCAGGTGCGGCGGGTGCGATCGGTGCTCGTGTGACCGCGGCCTCCGGGGTGTCGGCGCCGCCCTGGTCGAGGCGGAACGGCGGGTACTCGTCGCGGAACAGGGCGGTGTAGACGGCCACCCGGAAGATCCAGCGGTCGATGCCGAGGATCAGATCGAACAGGCTGCGCCGGTACCGGCCGGTGAAGAGGAGGATGACCGCGGCGATCAGCACCAGGACCCCGATCAGGGACGGGACGGTGTTCGAGACCGAGTCGCCCTCGTCGTTCCGCCAGATCGTCGCACTTCCGGTCAAGGCCGCCACGATCAGCAGGTGCGGAATCGCCAACAGCCACCATTTGACCAGAACGAGCCCGTGCGAGAGGCGCTCCGGGTAATCGACCTGCAGATCGGCGGGATAGTCGGCCGACGACGCCAGGCTGAAGGGGGGGTACCGGTCGGTGCCGAGCGCCGAGTAGGCGTAGAAGGACACCCGCCAGCTCCAGCGCAGCACCCCGACGTTGAACTGGAAGAGGGCCGTCGGGTATCGACCGGTGAACAGGATGGCGAACCCGGCGACGATGGTGGTGACGACAAACCCGAACCAGAGGAACAGCAGCACCACCACGTGCGGGAAGATCAGGATCCACTTCACCAACCACAACCAGCGGGACAGCCCCTCGTCGAGGGTTCCGGTCAACCGGGCGGGAAACGTCCGCTCACCGGGATGGGCAGGGACCGCGGTCGCCCCGGGTGGGCCTGCTCCGACGAAAGTTGCTGCTCCGAGCGGTGTGTCGGGCGTGGCGCCGGGCCCGGTTGCGGGCAGTGTGCCGCGGCCCAGGCCGATTGCTCCGAACACGGTCAGCACCAGGCCGATGAGAAGGATGAACAGGCCGACCAGAAGCAGCCCCACCGCCAGCGGGGCGAGGAACCCGAGGCGAATGCCGGCCTGCAGGGCGACCGAGACGCCGGAACTGGCATCCTCGTTCATTACGACGACCGCCCAGCTGCCGCTCGTCAGATCCCAGTCGATCTCCTGAGTGCCGGGACCCTCGGCGGAGGATACCCAGAAGTCCTGGGCGCCGGGGGCTTCGGGAGCGCGGCTGCCCGGAATGTCGCGGTACACCGCACGGAAGGGATTGATGTTCAGGTCGCGCAGCTCGGTGTTATTCACTCCGGCCAGGTAGCGGTCGACGTCGGCCTGAGGCGCGACGCCGATGAAGACGTCCGCTGTGGAGGTGGAGAGCGCGCGGAGTCGGAGACTGCCGATGTCCGCCGGGACGTCCTGGAGCTCGATCGAGCCGATCCGGGGCGAGGTGAGCGCGAACGACTGTACCGAGAACGAGCGGGCGGGGCTGGTGAGGTAGCCGTCCTCGCCCTGCGCGTTGACCACGGCGGTCATCGCTCCGGCCAGGGCCAGCGAGAAGCCGAGCAGGGAGAGGATCGCGCCAAAGATCAACATGATAACGGAACCGGGTTTCATGGCGCGTGTCCTCTCATCGGGTACGTCTTGAGTCAGGGTACGTCTCATTCATGGGAACGACTCGGTTCACGAGGGTGTCGCGTTCCGTGGCCTGCCGGTCGACGTCGTCTTGATCCGGGACCGTGTCAAGCTCGATGCGAGGGAGCGGGACGGCTCAGAACGCGCAGAAGTTGCGCGCCGATGGCCTCGTTCTCGATCAAAAAACCGTCGTGGCCGAAGCCGGAGTGGAGCGTGACGGCATCCGTGCCGTCGATGTTGCCCTGCAGGTGGGCGGCGATGACCTGTTGGCCCTCGAGGGGGAAGAGGCGGTCACTGTCGATGCCGACGACGACGCTGAGCGCATCGATGCGGGAGAGGGCGGATGCGACACCGCCGCGGCCGCGGCCGATGTCGTGCGAGTTCATGGCCTCGACCAGCACGATGTAGCTGTTCGCGTCGAACCGCCGGGTGAACTTGTTGCCGTGGAAATCGAGGTAGGACTCGACGGCGAACCGGCCGCCCGCGCCGAGCGGACTGATCTCGCTTTGCCAGCCGCGCTCGAAGCGCAGGTTGAGCTCCTCGGAGCTGCGGTAGTTCAGCAGCGCCATCCGCCGGGCCAGGGCGAGACCGCGGGTCGGGCCATCGCCGTCCGCGGCGTCGTAGTAGTCGCCGGAGCGGAAGAGTGGGTCGCTGCGGATGGCTTCGATCTGCACCGAATTCAGCGCGATCTGGTCGGCGGTCGTCACCGGCGGTGCCGCGAGGATTGCCAGGCGGGCGACCCGGGACGGATGCTCGATGGCCCACTCGAGCGCGTGCATCCCGCCCATCGAGCCGCCGACGACGGCGGCCCAACGGTCGATGCCGAGATGGTCTGAGAAGGCGACCTGCGCGGCGACCTGATCGCGAATGGTGAGGTAGGGAAAGCGGGTGCCCCATTCGGAGCCGTCCGGGGCGAGGGAGGCCGGACCGGTGCTGCCCTGGCAGCCACCGATCATGTTCGGGGCAACCACGAACCAGCGGTCGGTGTCGATGGCCAGGCCGGGGCCGACGATCCTGCTCCACCAGCCCGCGGTCGGGTGGCCGTGGCCGGCCGGGCCGACCAGGTGGCTGTCGCCGGTGAGGGCGTGCAGCACGAGCACGGCGTTGTCGCCGCTCGGGGACAGTTCGCCCCACGTCTCGTAGGCGATCCGCACGGCGCCGAGGCTGCTGCCCGCCTCAAAGTGCAGCGCACCGACGTCGAGGAAACGACGGTTCCCCACGGGGTCGCCGTCGCGCCACGCACCCGTCGCCGGGGGTTTGCCGAGCAGCGACCGCGCCTGGGCTTCGGTCACGAAGCTCGACGGGACGGTGTCTGCCGAATATTGCCAGTCCATAGGCTCCCTATTCTGCCGGGTGAACAACCCTTCCGGCTTATTGTCACCGCACCGCCTGGTTAGCGCACCGCGCGCCCGGCCGCCGCCGCGGAGTACCCGGCCGGCACTCGGGCTGCACCCGGTTTCCACTCGGGTTGCACTGGGTTTCCACTCGGTTTCCACTCGGTTTCCACTGGGTTTCCACTCTGTTCGCACTCTGTTCGCACTCGGCGGAGCCGAATCAGCTCGCCACCCGAACGAATTCGACGGAGATTTTGGCGATTTTGGCCTGAAACGGGCCGAAACCGGGTGTGGAGGGCAAAANGGGGGGGGGGGGGGGGGGGATACCCATCCGGATTGGCAGCGGCTGGGGGCGTGTCAGGCGTTGGCGCGGGATGCCTGCACAACCGCGCGGGCGGCCGCCAGGCCGGTCTCGAGGTCGGCCGTCAGATCGGCGATGTTCTCGATGCCGACGGAGAGGCGCACCAGGCCCGGCGTCACACCGGCCGTGAGCTGCTGCTCCGGGGTGAGCTGCGCGTGCGTGGTCGAGGCCGGGTGGATGACGAGCGACCGCACGTCGCCGATGTTGGCCAGGTGGCTGAACAGGGAAAGGTTGTCGACGAGGGCGCGGCCGGCATCCACTCCGCCCTTCAACTCGAAGGACAGCACGGCGCCGACACCGCGGGGCGCGTAGGTGTTGGCGGCGGCGTACCAGGGGCTCGACGGCAGGCCGGCGTAGTTGACCGAGGCGATGTCGGGGTGGTTCTCGAGCCACTCCGCGATATCCTGGGCGTTCTGCACGTGGCGTTCGATGCGCAGGCTGAGAGTCTCGATGCCCTGGATGAGCTGCCAGGCGCTCGCCGGGGCGATCGCGGATCCGAGGTCGCGCAGCAGCTGCACGCGCGCCTTGATGATGTAGGCGATGCCGTCGCCGACCGCGCCCGTGTAACTGACGCCGTGGTAGGACGGGTCCGGCTCGGTGAGGCCGGGGAACTTCTCCACGTTCTTGGACCATTCGAACGTGCCGCCGTCGACGATGACGCCGCCGATGACGGCACCGTGGCCGCCGAGGAACTTGGTCGCCGAGTGGACGACGATGTCCGCGCCGTGCTCGAACGGGCGGATCAGGTAGGGGGTGGCGATGGTGCTGTCGACGATGAGCGGCACCCCGCCGGCGTGCGCCACATCGGCCACGAGACGGATGTCGAGCACATTGATCTTGGGGTTGCCGATGGTCTCGGCGAAGAAGAGCTTGGTGTTGGGGCGCAGCGCCCGGCGCCACTCCTCGGGGTCGTCCTGGTTCTCGACGAAGGTCGTCTCGATGCCCAGCTTGGCCAGCGTGTACTTGAACAGGTTGTAGGTTCCGCCGTAGATTGAACTCGACGAGACGATGTGGTCGCCGGCTTGGGCGATGTTCAGCACCGCGAACGTGGAGGCGGCCTGGCCCGAGGCCAGGAGCAGGGCTGCGGTGCCCCCTTCGAGGGCGGCGACGCGCTCTTCGACGACGGCCTGGGTCGGGTTCATGATACGGGTGTAGATGTTGCCGAATTCGGCCAGTGCGAACAGGTTCTGCGCGTGCTGGGCGTTGTCGAACACGTAGGACGTGGTCTGGTAGATCGGGGTGGCCCTGGCATTGGTGGTCGGGTCGGGCTGGGCACCGGAGTGCACCTGCTTGGTTTCGAACTTCCAGTCTGCAGCGTTATCGCTCATGAGGTGATCTCCCGGGTGATCCTCGACGAGCGTGGACCTTCCAGCGCTCTGCCAGCGATTCTAGGCAGGGGGTTGTCGAGCTGGCAACGGACACCGCAACACAGCGTCACGAAGCGGTCAGCGCGGCGTGTCGCGCGGTGTGCCGGTGGCAGGGTCTGCGGGCGGTGCGTCTGCGGGAGGCTCTGCGGGAGGCTCGGCGGCGAGCGTGCCGGCAGGCGCGTCGAGGTGCGGAAGCACGATCGTGCCGGTGTCGGTGCGCGCCTTCTTGCGGAACAGCCAGCGGGCGCGCGGCTCGATCAGCGGGTGGAACACCCTGCGCACGATCCGCTGCGAGAGGGCGATGGAGATCAGCGCGCTGAACCCGATCATCGCGGGCAGCACCCAGCCCGGCTGGGGTCCGCCGAGCACCCCGCTCTCGCGCAGGAGGAACAGCACGAAACTGTGCAGCAGGTAGATGTACATCGTGGCCGCGCCGTAGGGCGTGAACCAGAGCCGTCGCCGGGGCATGAGCACCAGGAATGCCACGATGAGGGCGAACGCGAGCAGCAGCAGACCCAGACGGATGACGCCGGCCCAGAGCTGGTCGTAGCCGAACGCCGGGTAGGCCTCGTCGTAGAGCAGGAACTGGCGCACCTGCGCCTCACGAAGGGCGTCGATGTTCGCCACGATCACGCCCAGCAGTGCCGTGAACAGGGTGAACGCGCCGATCCGCCAGTGCCATACCGCGGCGGCGTGCAGCCCCAGCCAGCGGTCGGTGAGCTTCCACTGGCGTAGCTGCCAGCCGAAGACGAAGAACGGCAGCAGCCCGAGCGTGCGCGACAGCGCGAAGGTGCTGTCGATCGACGCGAAGTACCCGGCGCCGACGGAGATGATCACACTGATCAGCAGCGGATGGCGCAGCAGCACGAGGAAGGGCAGGGCGAGGCGCCAGGCCAGGAGGGCGATCAGGAACCACAGGGTCCAGGAGGGGGACGAGTAGTCCAGGCGGAATTCGCCGCCGAGTAGCCAGTGCACGACTGTCCAGATCGTCTCGAAGATCACGTAGGGGAGCACGATGTCGGTGACCAGACGATGCAGCTGGCGGGTGCCGAGCGGGCCCGACCGGGCGAAGTACCCGCTGACGGCGACGAACAGCGGAACGTGGAAGGCGTAGACGAACAGATAGAACTCGTAGGCGACATCCGACTCGGCGATGAGTTTCAGGATGGCGTGCCCGAGCACAACCAGGGCGATCGCGATCCAGCGCGCACTGTCCCAGAGCGGCACGCGTCGTTTCTGCACGTGCGGTATTCCGGCGGCGCGTGGGCTCATCATGCTGCTTCTCCGACCAGAATGGAACCATGGGTACAAAAAGAGTCGTTGTGACCGGTGCGAGTTCGGGGATCGGTGCCGCCACCGTGCGCCTGTTCCGCCAGCGGGGCTGGGATGTGGTGGGGGTGGCTCGCCGCACCGACCGCCTCGCGACGCTGCAGGCGGAGACCGGGGCGCAGGTCTTCACGGCCGACCTCACCCGGCAGGCCGACGTGGACGCGCTGCGCGACTATCTCGCGGCGTCCGGGCCGGTGCACGCGCTGGTCAACAACGCGGGCGGCGCGGTGGGGCTGGACACCGTCGAGGAATCGAAGGTCGAGGACTGGGCCTGGATGTTCGAGATCAACGTGCTCGCGGTCAAGCGGGTCACGAGCGCCGTGCTGCCCTTGCTGCGGGCCGGGATCCGGGCGGAGGGCGGCGCCGCCGACATCGTCACGGTCACGTCCATTGCGGGTCATGTCGCCTACCTCGGAGGTGGAGGGTATAACGCGGCGAAGTTCGCCGCGCACGCCCTGATGGAAGTCTTGCGCCTGGAATTGAATGGCGAGCCGATCCGGGTGATCGAAGTTGCCCCCGGGATGGTGCAGACCGAGGAATTCGGGCTGGTGCGCTTCAACGGTGATGCGGAGAAGGCCGCCGCGGCCTACGCCGGGGTGCCGAATCCGCTCACCGCCGAAGATATTGCCGAGACGATCGTGTCGAGCGTCGAACGCCCGGCCCACGTCAATCTGGACCTGATCGTGATTAAGCCGGTTGCACAGGCGGCCCCCACGCGAGTCGCGCGGGGGCCGCTGGCACCCAAAGACTGACGCACTCAAGCGTTCTGCCTAGGGGTGGACCAGGATCTTCACAGCGGTGTCGTTGTGGTTGATCAGGGTGTCGAAGCCCTCGCTGGTGAGGTCGAACTCGTGGCCCATGGTGACCGGGAGGGATTCATGCGAAAGCGGATGCGGGTGGCCGGGCGCCGAGATGAAGATCGGGCCGTCGAGATACTCGTGAAGGTCGGTGCCGCAGATGCCGCACCAGGCGACTGCGATCTTCACTGTGCCGCTGCGGGTCTCCGGCTCTTCGATGTTTTCAATGCGGACGTTTTTCTGGCCGTGGAAACGTGCAGCTTTCATTGAGAATCTTCTCCAGTCATGCGTCAAAGGCTCGGCGCAGGCGGATGGTCTGGCCCTCCAGCCCGCGGAACGACACTACTCCCCCCGGCTGGGGTGCAGCCGAGGGGAGTAGTGGTCATGCGGGTCGTACGGTTTCGATCAGTGCTCGGAGGCCTTCTCGGCGCCGAAGCCGGTCATGGACCGCACGGACATTTCCGCGGCCAGCAGCGGGTCTTCCTTGCGGGTGCTGGTGACCGAGCCGAGCCAGCCCAGGAAGAACCCGATTGGGATGGAGATGATGCCGGGGTTGCTCAGAGGGAACCAGGCGAAGTCGACGTCTGCACCGAACATCGACGTCTCCGTGCCGGAGAAGACCGGCGAGAAGATGATCAGACCGACGGTGACCGCAAGGCCGCCGTACATGCTCCACACGGCGCCGCGGGTGGTGAAGCCGCGCCAGAAGAGCGAGTACAGGATGGTCGGCAGGTTGGCGCTCGCCGCGACGGCGAAGGCCAGGGCCACCAGGAAGGCGATGTTCTGCCCCTGCACGCCGATGCCGCCGGCGATCGAGAGGATGCCGATGATGACGACGGTACGACGTGCGACCTTGACCTCGGCGTCGGGGTCACCCTTGCCCTTCTTGATCACGCTCATATAGATGTCGTGAGCGAAGGAGGTCGCGGCGGTGATCGTGATCCCGGCCACCACGGCCAGGATCGTGGCGAACGCAATGGCCGAGATGAAGCCGAGCAGCAGCGGTCCGCCGAGCGCGAGGGACAGCAGCGGCGCGGCCGAGTTCACTCCGCCGGGAGCGGCGAGGATGACATCTGCTCCGACGAGCGCGGCGGCACCGAAGCCGAGCACCAGCGTGAACAGATAGAACGCACCGATCAGCCAGATCGCCCAGACGACCGAGCGACGGGCTTCCTTGGCGCTGGGCACCGTGTAGAAGCGCATCAACACGTGCGGCAGGCCCGCGGTGCCGAGCACCAGGGCGATGGCGAGCGAGACGAAGTCGAGCGGGTTCTCGCCGTATTTCAGGCCGGGCACCAGGATGGCGTCGGCCGGCACACTCGTCGAGGCGGCGATGGCCGAGTCGAGAAGCGCCGAGAAGTTGAAGCCGTTGATGGCCAGCACCCAGACGGTCATCGCGAATGCGCCGATGATGAGCAGGAACGCCTTGATGATCTGCACCCAGGTGGTGCCCTTCATGCCACCGATGAGCACGTACATGATCATCAGGCCGCCGACCACGGTGACCACGACGGACTGCCCGACCTTGTCGTTGATGCCGAGGAGCAGCGACACGAGGCCGCCGGCTCCGGCCATCTGGGCGAGGAGGTAGAAGAAGCAGACGGCAAGGGTGGTCGTCGCCGCGGCCACGCGCACGGGACCCTGACGCAGGCGGAAGGAGAGCACATCCGCCATGGTGTACTTGCCGGTGTTGCGCATGAGCTCGGCCACCAGCAGCAGGGCGACGAGCCAGGCCACGAGGAAGCCGATCGAGTACAGGAAACCGTCGTAACCGCTGACCGCGATCGCCCCGACGATGCCGAGGAACGATGCCGCGGAGAGGTAGTCGCCGGCGATGGCGAACCCGTTCTGCGGGCCGGTGAAGGACCGGCCGCCGGTGTAGTAGTCGGCCGCGGTCTTGTTGTTGCGCCCGGCGCGGATGACGACGATCAGGGTGACCGCCACGAAAGCGAGGAAGATCGAAATGTTCAGCACGGGGTTGTTTTCCGCGGGTTCGACGGCTTGGGCCAGGCGGCCCGGCAGGGACTGCAGAATGCTGGTTGCGATCATTTCTTGTCCATCTCCTCAAGCTCGGCACGCAGCTCGGCCCCGAGGGGGTCGAGACGGCGGTTCGAGTACGACACGTACCACATGGTGATGGCGAAGGTGGTGACGAACTGGCCGAGGCCGAGCACCAGTCCGAGGTTGAACTTGCCGAAGACCGGGATTGCCATCACGTCGGGCAGGTAGGCCGCGACGAGCACGAAGGCGAAGTACCAGATGAAGAAGAAGGCGGCCAGCGGCAGCACGAACCCGCGGCGCTGCTTCTTCAGCTGGATGAACTTCGGCGTCTTCTCATACGCGATGTAGTCGATGGTGGACGGTTTTACTCCGTCCGGGAGTTTGTCTTTCAGTGATTCCGCCATGCGGGCTCCTTTGCTCCGGTGAAGGGATGTGACTGTGTGGGATGGTGCTGGGGTGATCTGTGGGGGTCGACTGGTGCTTCAGGCGTTCGGGCCGACTCCATGCACGGCCTGCTTGAGGGCGTCGAGAACCGTGGGATCCTCGATCGTCGGCGGCACGGTATAGGCCTCGCCATCGACGATCTGCCGGATGGTCTTGCGGAGGATCTTCCCCGACCGGGTCTTCGGCAGCCGGTCCAGGATGGTCACGTCTCGGAACGCGGCCACCGGCCCGACATGCTCCCGCACCAGCGCGATGAGCTCTGCGCCGAGAGTGTCGTGGTCGATCGTGGCCCCGGACTTGAGCGTGACGAAGCCGGCCGCGCGCTGCCCCTTGAGCGGGTCGCGCACGCCGAGCACCGCGCACTCGGCGACCGCGGGGTGCAGGGTGAGCACCTCCTCGAGCGAGCCGGTGGACAGTCGGTGCCCGGCGACGTTGATCACGTCGTCGGTGCGGCCCATCACATAGAGGTAGCCGTCCTCGTCGAAGTGGCCGGAATCTCCGGTGGCGTAGAAGCCGGGGAAAGCCGACAGGTAGGAGCTTTCGAAGCGGTCTTCGCTGCCCCAGATCCCGAGCAGGGTGCCGGGCGGCAGCGGGAGGCGGATGGCGATGTTGCCGTCCTTGCCGGCCTTCGTGACCGGCTTGCCCTGGGAATCGAGGATGGCGATGTCGTAGCCGGGCACCGGGAACGTGGCCGAGCCCGGTTTCGTCGGGATGTCGGCGATGCCCCGCGGGTTCGCGCAGATCGCCCAGCCGGTCTCGGTCTGCCACCAGTGATCGACCACCGGGCAGTGCAGCCCGTCATTGGCCCAGTGGTATGTCTCCGGGTCGAGGCGTTCGCCGGCCAGGAACAGCCCGTGCAGGCTCTGGATGTCGTGCCCCGCCAGTTCGACCAGGTCAGGGTCGACGCGGCGGATGGCACGGATGGCCGTGGGCGCCGTGAACAGGACTGACACCTGGTAGTCCTCCACCACGCGCCAGAACGCCCCGGCATCCGGGGTGCCGACCGGTTTGCCCTCATAGATGACCGTGGTGGCGCCGACCAGCAGCGGGGCATAGACGATGTAGGAGTGGCCGACCACCCAGCCGACGTCAGAGGCCGCCCAGAAGACGTCGCCGGGCTTGACGTTGTAGATGTTAGCCATCGACCAGGCCAGCGCCACGGCGTGGCCGCCGTTGTCGCGGACGATCCCCTTCGGATTGCCGGTCGTTCCGGAGGTGTACAGGATGTAGAGCGGGTCGTCGGAGCGAAGGCTGATCGGCGCGGCCGGGGAGGCCTCGTTCTCCTCGTGGGCCCAGTCCAGCCAGGCCACGTCGCTGGTGCCGGCGTAGTCGGCGGCGCAGCCGGGGACCATCTCCCGGTCGCGCACGATGACGGTGTGCACCGAGCCCTTGCTGCGAGCGAGGGCGCGTTCGACCAGAGGCAGGTATTCGACCGCCCGGCCCGGTTCGAGGCCGCCGGAGGCGGTCACGATCACGGTCGGTCGCGCATCGTCGATCCGCACGGCGAGCTCGCTGGCGGCGAAGCCGCCGAAGACGACGGAGTGGATGGCGCCGATGCGGGCACACGCCAGCATGGCGACGATGGCTTCCGGGATCATCGGCAGGTAGACGATCACCCGGTCGCCCTGGCCGACGCCGCTGGCGCGGAGCACCCCGGCGAAGCGCTCGACGCGTCCCAGAAGTTCGCGGTAGCTCAGGCGCACCCGGGTGCCGGACATCGCCGAGTCGTAGATGACGGCCGTCTGTTCGCCGCGGCCGGCAAGCACGTGGCGGTCGAGCGCGTTGTAGCTGGTGTTGAGTTCGCCGTCCGGGAACCAGCGCCAGGCGCCGGGGAAGCGTTCCTCCAGCGCCACCGTCGGCGGAACGGTCCAGTCGATTGCCCGGGCTGCCTGCAGCCAGAACGCCGAACGCGTGCCGTCATCGATGCTTCTCTGCCACAGGTCGTGATACCCCGCCGAAGCTTCCCCTGACATTCGAACCTCTCCGTTGAAGTTCCTATGTATACATAGAATTCGTGAAGTCTGGCACAAATCCCGCAATAAGGGAATAACATGTGATTTGTGTATACAGAAACCCCAACGACGGGGACCACGGTTCCGGTTCGCGCAAGTGAACGCGCCTACCGGCAGCTGCGCGGCGAGATTCTCGACGGCCTCCTGGCGCCCGGCACAGGGCTGCTCGAGGTGGAGCAGGCCGCCCGGATCGGGGTGTCGCGCACCCCTCTGCGCGCGGCGATCGCCCGGCTGATCGCCGACGGTCTGGTGGCCGGCCGCACCGGCCGTGGGTTCATGGTCACCGAGATGAGCGTGGACAGAATCGGGGAACTCTACGAGGTGCGACGGGCGTTGGAGGAACACGCCGCCCGGATCGCCGCCGAGCGCCGCGACCCGGCGGTCTTCGAGGCTCTCCGCACGCAGTTCCTTGCGGCCCCGGAGCTGCTCCGGCACGGCAAGGCGGGACTACGCCGCTACTACGAGCTGATCGACGAGTTCGACCTGGCCCTCGACGTGGCCGTGGCGAACCCCTTCCTCGTGGGTGCGCTCGCCGGGGTGCGCACGCACCTCGCCCGCATCCGTCGCCTGGCCCGGGACAACCCGGACCGGCTCCGAAGCGCCGCCGCCGAGCACCTGCTCATCGTGGACGCCGTTCTGGCGGGTGACTCGTCGCTGGCCGCCCACGCCACGCACGTGCACCTCCACCAGAGCCTCACCAGCGTTCTCGCGACCCTCCGGGGATCGTCGGCCGTTCCGGCCGACCCATCGCCTCCACCGCGCTAACCGCACTATTCGAACCAATCGAACCAATCGAACCAATCGAACCAATCGAAGGGATCCACCGTGCAGCTCCACCACGTTCGTGTTCACCGCAGCGACGAGAACCTTGCCCGCACCGACCAGCTGGCCTGGAAGATCGCCGAGGTCGCTGCCGATCCGGTCGCGGTGAGCGACGCGGTGACCGAGATGATCGTCAACCGGGTGATCGACAACGCCGCCGTCGCCGCGGCGTCGCTGACCCGGCGCCCGGTGGTGTCGGCCCGCTCGCAGGCGCTGGCGCACCCGCGTTCGTTCAACGGCGTCGGGGCGACCGTGTTCGGTGAGCAGCGCTCCCGCCGGGTGTCACCGGAGTGGGCGGCCTGGGCCAACGGGGTCGCCGTGCGTGAGCTCGACTACCACGACACGTTCCTCGCCGCCGAGTACTCACACCCCGGCGACAACATCCCGCCGGTCGTCGCGGTCGCCCAGCACCTCGCCACCGCCCGCGGATTGACCGGTCGCGACCTCGTGCGCGGCATCGCCACGGGCTACGAGATCCAGATCGACCTGGTCAAGGGCATCAGCCTGCACGCGCACAAGATCGACCACGTGGCCCACCTCGGCCCGTCGGCGGCCGCCGGCATCGGCACCCTGCTCGGGCTCGACCCCGAGACCATCTTCCAGGCGGTGGGGCAGGCGCTGCACACCACGACGGCCACCCGGCAGTCCAGGAAGGGCGAGATCTCCAGCTGGAAGGCACACGCCCCGGCCTTCGCCGGCAAGATGGCGGTGGAGGCGGTCGACCGCGCGATGCGCGGCGAAACCAGCCCCACCCCGATCTACGAGGGTGAAGACGGCGTGATCGCCTGGCTGCTCGACGGGCCGGATGCCGCCTACGAGGTGTCGCTGCCGTCGAATGGTGAAGCCAAGCGCGCCATCCTGGACAGCTACACGAAGGAGCACTCGGCGGAGTATCAGGCGCAGGCGTGGATCGACCTGGCCCGGAAGCTGCACCGGGAGCACCCGGCCCTGTCCGATCCGGCCAACGTCGTATCCGTCGTCATCCACACCAGCCACCACACCCACTACGTGATCGGCTCGGGCGCGAACGACCCGCAGAAGTACGACCCCACGGCCAGCCGGGAGACCCTCGACCACTCCATCCCGTACATCTTCACGGTCGCCCTGCAGGACGGCAGCTGGCACCACGTGGATTCCTACCGGCCCGAACGCGCCGGCCGGGCCGACACGATCGCCCTCTGGAACAAGGTGACCACCACGGAAGACAGCGAGTGGACCCGCCGGTACCACTCGCTCGACCCGGCCGAGAAGGCCTTCGGCGGTCGAGTCGAGATCGAGCTCACCGACGGCAGCCGGGTCGTCGACGAGATCGCCGTCGCCGACGCCCATCCGCTCGGCGCGAAGCCGTTCGGGCGGGCCGAATACGTGCACAAGTTCCGCACCCTCGCGGCCGACGTGGTCGAGGAGGGCGAGATCGTGCGCTTCCTCGCCGCGGCCGAACGCCTGCCGCGGCTTGGCGCCGGGGAGCTCGGCCAGCTCACCATCGTGGCCCGTAACGGGTTGCTCGCCTCACTTCCCACCCCGAACGGAATCTTCTGATGTTGTACTCGAAAGTCAGCCCTGCCGCCAAGCGGGCCGCGTTCCGCGAGGACCTGGCGAGCGGCCGGCTGCTGCGCTTCCCCGGTGCGTTCAACCCGCTCTCGGCCCGACTGATCGCGGCCAAGGGCTTCGAAGGGGTGTACATCTCCGGCGCGGTGCTCTCGGCCGACCTGGGTCTGCCCGACATCGGCCTGACCACTCTCACCGAGGTGGCCGGCCGGAGCCAGCAGATCGCCCGGATGAGCGACCTGCCCACGATCGTGGACGCCGACACCGGCTTCGGCGAGCCGATGAACGTGGCACGCACGATCCAGACGCTCGAGGATGCCGGCCTGGCCGGCATGCACATCGAGGACCAGGTCAATCCGAAACGCTGCGGTCACCTCGACGGCAAGCAGGTCGTCGACGACGACACGGCGGCCAAGCGCATCCGGGCGGCCGTCGATGCCCGGCGCGACCCGAACTTCCTGATCATGGCGCGCACGGACATCCGTGCCGTCGACGGCCTGGCTGCCGCGGTCGACCGGGCGAAGAAGCTCGTCGACGCCGGGGCTGACGCGATCTTTCCGGAGGCGATGGCATCCCTGGCCGAGTTCGCGGCCATCCGCGCCGCCGTGGACGTGCCGGTGCTGGCGAACATGACCGAGTTCGGCAAGGGCGAGCTCTACACGACCCAGCAGCTGGCGGATGTCGGCATGAACATCGTCATCTTCCCGGTGTCCCTGCTGCGCCTCGCGATGGGGGCGGCCGAACGCGGCCTCGACACCATCGAGGCGCAGGGCTCACTGACCGGCTTGCTGCCGGAGATGCAGCACCGGGCGAGGCTCTACGAGCTGCTCGACTACGAGTCGTACAGCCACTTCGATTCCGGCGTCTTCAACTTCACCCTCAACCCGGATGTTGCCTCGTAGCAGCCCGGCCCCGCACGCAGATCCAGTCTCAACGCAAGGGAGCTACATGAGTCAGAACGAACCGACCATTTACAAGGGCCTCGCCGGCGTCGTGGTCGACCATACGCAGGTGTCCAAGGTCAACCCCGAATCGAACTCGCTGCTGTACCGGGGCTACCCGGTGCAGGAACTCGCGGCACAGAAGAGCTTCGAGGAGGTGGCCTACCTGCTCTGGCACGGCGAGTTGCCGACCGACGTCGAGCTGGGTGAATTCGAGGAGCAGGAACGCTCCCTCCGGCACCTGACTCCTGCGGTGAAGCGCGTCATCGACGAGCTGCCGATGACGGCGCACCCGATGGACGTCGTGCGCACGGCGGTCAGCCTGATCGGCGCGAACGACCCCGATGCGGCCGACGCGTCGCCGGCGGCCAACCGTGCCAAGGGCCTGCGGCTCTGGGCCCAGATGCCGGCGATCGTGGCCTACGACCAGCGCCGCCGCCACGGCCTCGAGCTGATCGAACCGCGCAGCGACCTCGGCTACTCGGCCAACTTCCTGTTCATGACGTTCGGCGAGGTGCCCGAACTCGTGGTCGTGAACGCGTTCGATGTGTCCATGATCATGTATGCGGAGCACTCCTTCAACGCGTCGACGTTCACCGCCCGCGTGATCACCTCGACCCTGTCCGACCTGCACTCCGCGGTCACCGGAGCGATCGGGGCTCTCAAGGGCGCGCTGCACGGCGGGGCAAACGAGGCCGTGATGCACATTTTCGACGAAATCGGGCTCGGCCTGGGCGCCGGGAAGCGCGCCGAGGCGTGGCTGAACGAGACCCTCGCCGCAAAGCGGAAGGTGATGGGCTTCGGCCACCGGGTGTACAAGCACGGGGACTCGCGGGTGCCGACCATGCGCACTGCGCTGGTCACCCTGGTCGAGCATTATGACCGGCCGGACCTGCTGGAGCTCTACGAATCCCTCGAGGCGGGGATGACGACGCGCACCGGCATCCTGCCCAACCTGGACTACCCGTCGGGACCTGCGTACAACCTGATGGGATTCGACACCCTCACTTTCACGCCGATCTTCGTCGCGGCGCGACTGACCGGGTGGACCGCGCACATCATCGAGCAGACCGCATCGAATGCCCTGATCCGGCCGCTCTCGCTCTATAACGGCCACGAGGAGCGGCACCTGGCCTGAGCTCACCGTGACCGCGCCGTGACCTACCATTGGGAAATGGGATTCGACGCGGACGACGCTGCACGTGATGTGACCGGAATTGAGCGGGAAGTGCTGGGCTGGGACGTGTTCGCGGACGCGTCCCGCCAGCTGTCGAAGGCGGTGCTGTCGAGCGGTTTCCAGCCGGATGTCGTGATCGCCATCGCCCGCGGCGGGCTGCTGCTCGCCGGCGCCATGTCGTATGCGCTGGGCACCAAGAACTGCGGCAGCATCAACGTGCAGTTCTACACCGGCGTCGACGAGCGCCTCCCCGTGCCGGTCCTGTCGGGACCGATGCTCGACGCGCCGTCGCTGACCGGCCTGCGGGTGCTGCTCGTCGACGACGTCTCCGACTCCGGGCACACCCTCGCGATGGTCGTCGCGCTGCTGCGGGAAACCGCCTGCGAGGTGCGCACCGCCACCCTGTACACGAAGCCTCGCACCGTGCTGGTGCCCGATTTCACCTGGTGTGAAACGGACCGCTGGATCGTGTTCCCCTGGTCCTCGCTGCCTCCCGTAGCGGAGAGCCTCACCGGTGCGAGCCTGCCGGGCGGCGCACAGCTCGATGACGCCCTGCCTGTCGCGAGCCTGCTCGCCGCCAGCCTGCCCCTCGTGGCCCGGGGCGCCCTGCTGTGAGCGTGCACCTGGTCGGCGGCGGTTGGAACCCCCGGACAGACGCGGCCGTCTTCGGACCCTTCCTGGCCGAGGCCACGGCGCGCGGAGTCGTGGCAGGCCGCGCGGAGCCTGGCATCGCGATCCTCGTCGTGCGTGCCGAAGACGCCGCCGACCACGCCGCGAACCTGGTCGCCGCCGTTTCCGCGGCCGGCGAGTTCGAGCCGAAGGTCACCGTCGTCGCCCCGGGCGACGTCTTCGCCCTGACCGCTGTGTCCGAGGCCGACGGAATCCTGGTCGGCGGCGGAGTCACCCCCGCCTACCTGGTCGCCGTGGCCCCGATATTCGGTGAGATCCGTCGTCAGGTGGCCGCCGGCGTCCCCTATCTCGGATTCTCTGCCGGCGCGATGATCGCGGCCGAGCGTGCCCTGATCGGCGGCTGGCGCATGGGCGGCGTCGAGGTCAGCGGCGAACACGCCGCCGAGGGGCTCGACGAGATCACCGTCGAACCCGGCATCGGGCTGCTCGACGTCACCGTGGAGGTGCACGCCGCCCAGTGGGGCACGCTGTCCCGGCTGGTCGCGGCCACCGAGGCCGGCCTGATCGACGGCGGCCTGGCCGTCGACGAGAACACCGCGCTGGTCGTCGGCGAGGGCGCGCTCAGCGTCGTCGGAGCCGGCAGTGTCTGGCGGGTCAGCGAGGCCGACGGCGGGGTGCTCGTGAGCACCTTCGGGGCCTGAGCCGAGCATCATGCCCGTCACCCTCGCGGCGCTGACCGAGAGCCGGGCCATCGATCTTGGCTGGGCCCAGGCGCTGGCGCCGGTGGGGCCGGAGATCGACCGGATGGCGGAGCTCCTGCGCGCCGAGACTCTGGCCGGCCGCATCTGGCTACCGTCCCCGGAGAACGTCTTCCGCGCCTTCGCCGAGCCGTTCGACGCCGTGCGGGTGCTCATCGTCGGCCAGGACCCGTACCCGACCCGGGGACATCCGATCGGGCTCGCCTTCGCGACCGAGGCACACGTGCGACCTCTGCCGCGCAGCCTGGCGAACATCTGCCGGGAGCTGCACGACGACGTGGGCGTCACCGCCGCCACCGGAGACCTCTCGCCGTGGTCGCGGCGGGGGGTGCTGCTGCTCAACCGCGTACTCACCGTGCAGGCCGGCCTGGCCGGGTCGCACCGGCGCCGCGGCTGGGAAAGCGTGACCGAGCAGGCCATCCGTGCCCTCGTCGCCCGGGACCGGCCGCTCGTGGCGATCCTGTGGGGGAAGGATGCCGGCACGCTGCGGCCGCTCCTCGGGGACACGCCGGTGATCGAGTCCGCGCACCCGAGCCCGCTGTCGGCCAGGCGCGGATTCTTCGGTTCAAAGCCGTTCAGCCGGGCCAACGAGTACCTCGGCCGCACCGGGGCGGCCCCGGTGGACTGGTCCCTCGGGTAATCTGGAGCTCTCTGGAGGAGTTAGCTGTGCTTGAAGAGGAATACCAGCCGCGTCGGCAATTGCCCCGACACCTTCGACCGACGCCCGCGGAAGAGGCGCCGTTCGGATTCACCATGCGTGAGGCCCAAATCACCGATCTGCCGTATATCCGGGAGGTCTACAACTACTACGTCGCCAACAGCACGGTCACCTTCGACGTCGACCCGATGACCCTGGCCGAGTGGCGCAGCAAGTTCTACTATCTGGGCAAGCTCGGGATGCCTTTCATCGTGGCCGTCTCCCCGGCCGGCCAGCTGCTCGGCTACGCCCTGGTCAGCCCGTGGAAGCAGAAACGCGCCTACCGGTTCACGGTCGAGAACTCGATCTACCTCGGAGCGGCCTCCACCGGCAAGGGACTGGGCCGGATGCTGCTCGGCGAACTCATCGAGCGCTCCCAGGCGGCCGGGCTCAAGGAGATCATCTCGGTCGTCGCCGACCAGGGCGCCGACGCGTCGATCAAGCTGCACCTCGACTTCGGATTCGCGGAGATCGGCCGGATGGGCAAGGTCGGCTTCAAGTTCGACCGCTGGCTCGGCACCGTGCTCCTGCAGAAGAGCCTCAAATAGGCGGAGCGGCGAGCCTGCGGCCAGCGGACGCCTAAAATCGAGGGATGACCGATGCCCTGCCCACCCTGCCCGAGCGCCACACCGTGTTGCGCTCGTTCGCAGGACACCTCGAGGCCGGCCCCGACGCCGTGTTCAACCGGCTCGTGACGGCGATGGCCTCGGGGGCGGCCGGCGGGGGCAACGTGCACACCGACCGGGACCGACGCCGACTCGTGCTGCGGCGCGGCTGGTGGTACCGCGGCGAGTACCAGGTGCTGCCCGAGGAGGAGGCCGGGTCGCTCGTGCAGTACGAGATCATCAACGTCGCGCAGCTGCTGCCGTGGGCCGGGTCGTGGGCGGCGGTATCCGTTCTCCGCGCCGCGCCGCGGGCGTTCCAGGCGTTGCTGACCGGGCTGTCCCACTCCTGAGCGTCGCGCCGCTGAGCGTCTCGCCGCTCCGTCGCGCCGATGCCCGGCATCCCGGCTGGCTAGGCTCGGGGGATGGCCGCTCCGCATGAACTGACCGCTCTCGAACAATGGCAGGCGCTGCAGCGCGGTGAGATCAGCCCCACCGAGCTGACCGAGCACTACCTGGGCCGGATCGAGGCTCAGGACTCCGGCCTCGGCGCGTTCGTGAGCGTGACAGCGGATGCCGCGCGGAAGCGGGCCCGCTTCGTCGAGCAGCTGATGCCGCGCAGCATGCCGCTCTGGGGTCTGCCCTTCGCCGACAAGGACCTGCAGAGCCGCGCCGGCGTGCCGGCCCGGTTCGGATCGCGGCTGATGCAGGATTACGTGCCGGCCGAGTCCGACGATCTCGTGCTCGCCCTGGACGCGGCCGGCGGCGTGAGCCTCGGCAAGACCAGCACGCCCGAGTTCGGGCTGCCGTCGTACACCGAGACGCTGGCCGGGCCGCCCGCGCGCAACCCGTGGGACCGCTCCCGGGGCGCGGGCGGCTCCAGCGGCGGGGCGGCGGTGGCCGTCGCCGCCCGGCTGCTTCCCTTCGCTCCGGGTTCCGACGGCGGCGGCTCGGTGCGGATCCCCGCGGCAGCCTGCGGTCTCGTCGGCCTGAAACCGTCGCGCGGCCGGGTGCCCTCGTCGTCCGGGATCAACGCGCTCGGCGGTCTCAGCGTGGCCGGACCGCTGGCACGTACGGTGGCGGATGCCGCCCTGCTGCTGGACGCCATGATCGCGCCGCGAGGCGGGCATCCGCAGCATCTGTACTCGCTCCGGCCCCCCGGCGACGATGCACCTCTGCTGGCCGCCGCCGTGCGCGGCGAGGGCCGGTTCCAGCTCGGCGTGATGACAACCTCCGCCTGGGATGACGCCTACCCGATCGAGATCGCTCCCGAGGCGCTGGCCGCCCTGATGGTGGCCGTCGACGGGTTCGCGAGTATGGGCCATGGCCTGGAGGAGACGGCGCTCGAGCCCGACGACAGCTATGTGCCGGCGTTCCGCACGATCTGGCAGGCCGGCGCTGCGGGCATCCCCGCCGACACCCCGGAGCAGGAGAAGCTGCTCGAGCCGCTCACCCGCTGGCTGATGAACCGCGGCCGGGAGCTGTCCGCTCGGGATCTGGCTCAGGCGCTCGCGGCCCTGTCGGCTTACGAGCGGTCGTTCATCCGCCAGTTGTCCCGGTTCGACGCGGTGCTGACCCCGGCGCTCGCGCTCACGCCGCGCCCGCTGGGCTGGTACGACGCGGTCGACGGGGAGCGCAACTTCGCCCAGCAGGTGCAGTACACCCCGTTCACGTCCATGGTCAACGTGAGCGGACTGCCCGCGATCGTGCTGCCCGTTGCCGAAACCGGGGCTGGACTGCCGATGGGAGTACAGCTGATCGGCCGGCCGGGCGGGGAGGCCACGCTACTGGCGCTCGGTGCGCAGCTCGAACGGAGGCTGCAGTGGCAGCACCGCACGCCGCCCGAGGCCGGCGGCCTCGGACTCCCGTGCGCCCGCTGAGTGATTCCGAGCGCGCGGCGTCAAACCAACTTGACCCAATTCGACGGAGATTTTGGGTCAAACACCGGTTTTTGAGCCTAAACACGCGGTTTAGAGCAAAATCTCCGCCGAATTCGTTCGGGGTTCGACACGGATTCTCGACCGCGGTGCGCTAGACCAGCGGGGCCTTCGCGGCCGGACGGGACGGCCACCAGAACCTGTCGCCGGTGAGGAACACCAGCGCCGGCACCACGAGGGTGCGCACCACGAGCGTGTCGAGCAGCACGCCGATGCAGACGATGACGCCGATCTGGGTGAGAGCCACGACCGGCAGCACGCCCAGCACGGCGAAGACCGCCGCGATCAGGATGCCGGCGCTCGTGATGACCGCGCCCGTCGACGACAGGGCGCGCACCATGCCCTCCTTCGTGCCGAACCGGATGCTCTCTTCCCGGGCTCGGGTGGTGAGGAAGATGTTGTAGTCCACTCCGAGGGCCACCAGGAAGAGGAACGCGAACAGCACCACGTTGGTGTTGAAGGCGGGGAAGCCCATCAGGTTCTGGAAGATCCAGTTGGAGGCACCGAGGCTGGCGAAGTACGTCGCCAGCACGCTGAGGATCAGCAGAACGGGTGCCACCAGGGAGCGCAGGAGCAGGGCGAGGATGGAGAACACGATCGCCAGGATCATCGGGATGATCAGGGCCTGGTCGGCCTGGGCGCTCGTCTTGTTGTCGAACGCCGTGGCGTCGCTGCCGCCGACCAGCGCCTCGGACACGTCGCCCGAGGTGTCGGCATAGGTTCCGCGCAGTGTGTCGATGACGGAGAAGGTTTCGTCGCTGCCCGGCTCGCTGGACAGGGAGAGGTTCAGCCGGGTCAGGCCGTTCGCGCTCTCGCCGGGCAGCACGGACTCGACGCCGGGCGTGTCGGTGGCAAGCGTCGTGGCCTCGGCGGCCGCGGCATCCGGTACCAGCACGATGGTCTGGCTGGTCAAGCCGGCCGAGAAGGATTCCTTCACGATGGCCTGCGCCTGCACCGATTCGGGCTTACCGAGGAGCTGGTCGGCCTGCGACAGCCCCACGGAGGCGCCGATCAGGCCCAGGCTGAGGGCGCCGATCGCGGCGACGGATGCCGCGGTGACCACGATCGGACGGCGCTGCACGCCCCGACCGAGGCGGGTCCAGAAGCCGGGACGCAGCTCGGCACCGGCGCCCGGCACGAAGCGGGGGATGAACGGCCAGAACAGGCCGCGACCGCAGACCACAAGGGCAGCCGGCAGCACGACCAGCGCGAAGATGATGGCGATGACGACACCGATAGCGCAGGCGAAACCGAGCGCGCGGTTGCCGGACAGCTCGGCGAACAGCAGGGTGAGCAGGCTGAGCGCGACCGTGCCGCCACTGGCGGCGATGGCCGGGCCGGCACCGCGCACCGCGGCCAGCATGGCGTCGTTGCGGTTCTCGGTGCGGAGTAACTCCTCGCGATAGCGGGCCACGAGCAACAGGGCGTAATTGGTGCCAGCGCCGAAGACCAGCACGGACTGGATGCCGGCGACGGAGGGGTCGAGGGTGATGCCGAACGGCTCGGCCAGGGCGCCGACGACGACCCCGGACAGGCCGTCCGCGATGCCGACGACGACGAGCGGAACGATCCAGAGCACGGGACTGCGGTAGGTGACGATCAGAAGCACGGCGACGACGATCACGGTGACGAGCAGCAGCCGGAAGTCGGCACCGGCGAAGGCGTTGGTGATGTCGGACTGAAAGCCGACGGCGCCGGTGACAAAGGCGTTCAGACCGCTCGGCAGTGCGTCGGACGCGGCGTCACGGATGCCGGTGGCCGCCCCGCCGATGTCGGCGTTGGCCTCGTCCGCGTCCAGCGGAACGATGCTGATCGCGGCCTGCCCGTCATCGCTGAACCGCGGCATGGTGGCCTGCGGCACGATCGACTGCTCGGCGAGGGCGGTGCCGCGTTCGGCGATGGCTGCGATGTCGGCCCGGGTCAGGTCGGCACCCTCCCGGGTCCAGACCACGATCGCGGAGGTCTGCTCGGCGGAGGGGAACTCGGCGAGGAGAGCGTCGACCTGTGCGGCCTGGCTGGATGTAGGCAGCCCGGAGGTGGGGAACTCCTCGGAATCGTCGGAGGGGAGGAGGGAGAAGAGCAGACCGACGGCGACGATCGTCGCGATCAGTACGATCCAGGCCGTGCGCCGACCGGTGATGAACCGCTGAATCGCGAGCAAAATTCCTCCAAGAAGCCTGATTGCTAGGCGTCCTAGCAATCTTCGTAATAGTATGGCTCCTATGGAAGAGCGTCGCAAGTTCGCTCCCGGCTCCGCGCCCGGGGTCGTCGGCGCGCCGGGGGGCGGCGAAAGTCGGGATTCCAGTCTGCCGGTTTCGGACCGGATCGGCTTCCAGCTGCACGACATCGTGCACCTGTCCCGCGCCTTCGAGCGCCAGGTCGGGCAGGCGCTCGAGGTGAACGCCACCGACCTGTCCGCGATGGAGCACCTGATCCGGGAGGGGTCGCTGACCCCGGGCGAGCTGTCCCGCCGCCTGGACATCTCCACGGCGGCAACCACTCTCGTGGTCGACCGGCTCGTGGCCCTCGGTCACGCCCAGCGCCATCCGCACTCGTCGGATCGGCGCAAGGTGGTCGTGGTGCCGGCTCAGGAGTCGGTTTCGCGGGCGTTCCAGCAACTGCTTCCGGTGATCGGGGGAGTGGCGGCGCTCAGTCAGGATCTCTCTGAGGAGGAACGAGAGGTCATCGAGGCCTTCCTGGCCCGGGTCGTCGACGTTTACCAATCGGCACTCGGCTCGCCGTCCTGAGCCGGTGATCCGCGCCCAGCAGCCCGCGCGCGCCACGCCCGGTGGTCGCCAATTGTTTTGAGTAATTCAAAACAACTGTTAGCGTGGGGTGCATGACGGAAACAGGGCGGATGCGGGCGGTTGAGGCGTCCGGCCTGCTCGCCGACAGCATCCGTGCGTCTGGGCTCAAAGTCACCGGGCCCCGCTTAGCGGTGCTGCGTGTTCTCGACCAGGCCCCGCACTCGACCGCGGAGCGGCTCTACGCCACGGTTCGAGCCGAGCTGCCGGGCACCTCACTGCAGGCGGTATACGGTGTGCTCGCGGCCTTCACCGGCGTGGGGATCGCCCGCAAGATCGAGCCGGCCGGCTCCCCGGCTCTCTTCGAACGCCGGGTCGGCGACAACCACCACCACATCGTCTGCACCCGGTGCAGCGCGGTGCACGACGTCGACTGCGCCGTGGGTGAGTCCCCCTGCCTAACGCCCACGAACACCTCCGGATTCACCGTGCACACCGCCGAGGTCACCTACTGGGGTCTCTGCCCCGACTGCCAGACCGCCACACTTACCGCGCTTTCCACACCTGCACCGCTGTCGAACGAAGGAGCACGATGACAATCAAGCCCACCACCACGCAGACGGGAACGCCCGTCGCCAGCGACGAGCACTCCCTGACCGTTGGAACCGAGGGAGTCACTGCCCTGCACGACGTCTACCTGGTCGAGAAGCTCGCCCAGTTCAACCGCGAGCGCATCCCGGAGCGCATCGTGCACGCCAAGGGCGGCGGAGCGCACGGCGTCTTCGAGGTGACCGGCGACGTCTCCGCGTACACCCGCGCCGCCGTCTTCGCGCCCGGAACGACCACCGAGACGCTGCAGCGCTTCTCAAGCGTTGCCGGTGAGCAGGGCAGCCCCGACACCTGGCGCGACGTGCGCGGCTTCTCGGTGAAGTTCTACACCTCCGAGGGCAACTACGACATCGTCGGCAACAACACACCGGTGTTCTTCATCCGCGACGGCATCAAGTTCCCCGACTTCATCCACTCGCAGAAGCGCCTGCCGGGCTCCGGCCTGCGCGACGCGACCATGCAGTGGGACTTCTGGACGCTCTCCCCGGAGTCCGCGCACCAGGTGACCTACCTGATGGGCGACCGCGGCCTGCCGCGCTCCTGGCGCGAGATGCCCGGCTTCGGCTCGCACACCTACCAGTGGATCAACGCCGCCGGTGAGCGCTTCTGGGTCAAGTACCACTTCACCTCCAACCAGGGCAACATCGAGATGGAGGGCTCGGAGGCTGAGCTCATCGCGGGGGCCGACGCCGACTACTACCGTCGCGACCTCTTCGACGCCATCGATGCCGGAAACTTCCCGTCCTGGGACGTCTCGGTGCAGATCATGCCGTACGACGACGCCAAGGCCTACCGGTTCAACCCGTTCGACATCACCAAGGTGTGGCCGCACGCAGACTACCCGTTGGTCAAGGTCGGCACGCACACCCTGAACCGCAACCCGGAGAACTTCTTCGCTGAGATCGAGCAGGCCGCGTTCTCCCCGGCGAACTTCGTGCCCGGCATCGCGGCGAGCCCTGACAAGATGCTGATGGCGCGCATCTTCTCCTACCCGGACGCCCAGCGATACCGTGTCGGCACGAACTTCAACCAGCTGCCGGTGAACGCCGCGAAGGCTCCCGTGAACAACTACTCGCAGGATGGCGCCGCTCGCTATCACTTCAACGCGACGGATGTCCCGAACTACGCTCCGAACTCGCTGGGCGGCCCGGTGGCCGACCCGCAGGCGGCAACCGACGGAAGCTGGGAGAACGACGGCGAACTCGTGCGCGCCGCCGCGCAGCTGCGCAGCGAGGACAGCGACTTCGGCCAGGCCGGGACGCTGTACCGCGAGGTCTACGACGATGCCGCCAAGGCGCGCTTCCTCGACACCATCACCGGTGCCATCAGCGGGGTGGAACGTCCCGAAGTGACCGAGCGAGCCATCGCGTACTGGACCAGCGTCGACGCAGACCTCGGCGCGAAGCTGCGCGCGAACCTCGCAACCTGGGCCGAGGCCGACCTGCTGGCCGAGGACGCAGCCGGTTACGCCGCCCCGTAGCAGCATCCGCTTGACCGAAAACGCCCGGCCTCTTCGAGGTCGGGCGTTCTCGTGTCCCGCTCCCGTGTCCCGCTTTCTATCCGGTGCGTTGGTGGCCCGGCGTCAGCAGTAGAAGGCGCGCGTCGTGTCGGGCGCGACGATCGCCTTCACGACACCGCCCGGCTGGAGCAGGGCCACTCCGCCGAAGGAGGAGCCGTCCTCACCCCAGGGGGCACCGTCAGCCACCTTGTCGTAGACGAAGGGGCCTGAACCGTCGTTGTATTCATCGTGCGCCTGATCCTCCGGGAGCGCATCGAAGAAGGCCTGGGCATTGTCGCCGACCGCGAATCCACCGCTGCTCCGAAGGGCTATCCCCGCTACGGAGGGGCCGCTGAACCTGACCGTGAACCCGATGGACGACACGGAGAGCATTGCGTCGTCCCAGACATAGTGGGTCGAAGGCGAATCGCAGGCTTCGTCCTGAGTCATCTCGGTCTGGATCGGCGACGTTCCGAAGGCGTTCGTGAGCAATGCGATGGCCGTGTCGGGGCCGTCGTCCAAGACCGCGGTCTGCACGGTCTGCCCGTCGGGGGTCTGGCTGACCAGTCGGGAGCCGCTCATCACGATCGTCGACACGGTGGGCGCCGCGGCCTGCGTCGGCGTAGCCGTTGTCGTGGGAGTGGCCACCGCAGTGGCCTCCTCGGTGGCCGTGGGGGTGGACCCCGGTGCGGGGGTCGAGGAGCAGGCACTCAGCAGCAGTCCCGCCAGCACTGTCAGGGCGACGCCGCCCCGGATCCTGGACCGGGTCCGATCACCTGTTCCGGTGCGTTCGTTCATTGATTCCCCCGCTGGTCAACGTTTTCCCGCCTGATCAGGCCTGGCCCAAGGTTACTGCGCGGCGCCGGCGAGCACGGCGGCGAGGGCTGCGCGCAGCCCGGCATCCGCTTCGATGGAGACCTGCTTGATCTCCGGTTTCGCGCTGAGCTGCGCCATGATGGCCGGGTCGAGGGCTTCCACGGTGGTTTCACCGGCCCCCGCGTGGCGGCGCACGACCACGTTGCAGGGGAGCAGGGCGCCGATGCCTGGGTCGGCGGTCACGGCCCGCTGGGCCAGGGCGGGATTGCAGGCACCGAGAATCAGGTAGTCGCCGACGGCGTCGGCGGCCTCCTGGCCGAGCTTGGCGGCGAAGGTGGACTGTATGTTGATTTCGGTCAGTATGCCGAATCCCTGGTCGGCCAGTGCTTCCCGGGCCATCCGGACCGCTTCGTCGAACGAGACATTGACCGTGACGGTGTGTGCGTAGCTCATGCTGTTCCTCCACTTGGGTGACATTCACCCGGTTCATTCACTCGGTGACATTCACTGGGGACCGCGACGGCCCCCAGACCATCATGCGCGCCACCGGCCCGATCTGCCACCGTGAACGGGTGGATTCTCGTTAGGTCAGGCATTTCATACGTGGGACATGCTCACCTCGACGGATGCGCCCGGCGCCACCCGCCCCCGCGCGAGCTGCCGGCCATTCGCGGTCGAGGTTGCTCACGTGCTCCGGCTGTCGTCCCCATTCACCCGGTCCACTTTCACCGGCCCCGAGCTGCACCGGTTCGGCCACAAGGGAGCTCAGGGTGGGCGCCCGAACCTAGAGGTGCCGCGGCACGTCCGGCTCGTCGTGTGGCCAACTCAGGAGATCCGTCCGGGCCCTCCGGACATCCGTGCTGATCCTGCACTGCTCCGCACCGGCTGGTAACTGCGGGTGACGGATGTCCTGAGTTGGCCACACGCGCGCGCTTGGCCGCCCTGACCCGCGGAGGCAGGACGCAGGGCGGCAAGGCCCATCGACCGGAGCCGTGGCGAGCCCGGTGCGCAGCCGGAGTTTCTCCCGTTTGGAGTTCCGCACCGCGACCCGAACCCCGAACGAATTCGACGGAGAATTTTGGCTCTCCTGTCGTAACCGTGGGTTAATCCCGGCCGGGGAGTGCGGGTTTGTGGCCGCCGAGGCTGAGCATGGCGA
>NZ_PJJV01000066.1:0-76665 GCF_002929655.1 Cryobacterium sp. M23 | reverse complement strand
CGCCCAGGCGGAGCGGCTGCGGGCGGCCGAGGGCGCGGCCGGCCAGGTGCGGCGTCTCGACGCGGAGCTGGAGGTGGCGCACCGGGCCGACGCGGTCGCCGCCGGCGAGAACGCGGCGGCGGCGGTGCGCTACCAGACCCTCGTGGACCGGCGGCTGGCCGGCCACGCCGTCGAGTTGGCCTCGCACCTCGTGCCGGGGGAGCCGTGCGAGGTGTGCGGCTCGACCGCGCATCCGGCTCCCGCCACCGGCGACGATGAACCGGTCACCGAAGCCGACATCGTGGCGGCACGGGCATGCCTGAAGCAGGCGCAGACCCGACTCGATCAAACGCACGCCGCCGCAGGCACCGTGGCCACCGACCTGGCCGAGGCCCGGGCCCGGGCCGGGGAGCGCACCATCGACGAAATCGTCGCCGAAATGGCCGCGTCCGAGGTGGCCCTCGCCGCGGCCGTGAACGCCGGCGTGCGGGCGGCAGCGCTCGGCCTCGACAAGAGCCGGCTGCGGGCCGAACTCGACGAGGCCGGCCGTGCCCTGGCAGGCCTCTGCTCCGCCCGCGATGAGGCGGCCGTGCAGCTTGCCGAGCGCCGCAGCGCCCGACAGGCCATCGACGACCGAGTGTCCGCCCAGCGCGGCGACTTCGCCTCGGTGGGCTACCGGGTCGATCGGCTGCGGGCCGAGCTGGCCTCCGCGCGGGCCCTCGACGAGGCCCTCGACCACAGCCGTGAGCGCCGGAGCCTGCGGAACGCCGCCGGCGCATCCGTTCAGGCCCAGCTGGACCGCGAAGGTTTCGTCGACGAGCAGGACGTGGCCGCCGCCCACCAGGACGACGCCGACGTGCGGCAGCTGGAAGAGCTGATCCGCGGCCACGACGATTCGCGCGCGGCGGCGCGCTCGGTGCTGGCCGAACCGGCGCTCACGGGTCTTCCCGCCGGCCTGACCGACGTCGGTCCGGCCCGGGAAACCCTGGTGACGGCGGCGGCGGAACGGGATGCGGCGCTGGCCGAACGCGGCTCTCTGGGGGAGCGGGTGGCCGTCATGACCGGCCTGGTCACGGATGCCCGCGTGCACTTCGACGCCGGCGCGGAGCTTCTGTCCACGCAGACGCAGGTTCGGGAGTTGGCGGCGGCCGTGCATGGCGACGAACCCAACACGAAACGGATGCGCCTGGAGACCTACGTTCTCGCCGCGCAGCTCGAGCAGATCATTGCAGCGGCCAACAACCGGCTACGCACCATGACCGGGGGCCGCTACACCCTCGAACACGACGACTCGGTGCAGTTCCGTGGTGGCCAGTCCGGGCTCGGGCTGATGATCCGGGACGCGCACACCGGGCGGGCCCGCCCCACCCAGTCGCTCTCCGGCGGCGAGACGTTCCTGGCGTCATTGGCCCTCGCCCTCGGGCTGGCGGAGATCGTGTCGAACCAGGCCGGCGGCATCGCCCTCGACACCCTGTTCGTCGACGAGGGCTTCGGGTCCCTCGACGGCGCCACCCTGGAAACCGCGATGAGCACCCTGGACGGCCTCCGCGCCGGCGGCCGCACCATCGGTCTGATCAGCCATGTCGACTCCATGAAGGAGCAGATCCCGGCCAAGCTGGTCATCACCGTCACCGACCAGGGCTTCAGCGAGATCGGCGAGGTCCTCGTGTCGGTGTAGCCGGGCTGTGACGGTTCGTGCTGTGCCGACGCGGAACTAGTCCAGACCGGGCGTGGCCGAGTAGGCAGGCTGGCCGGGGCAGGTCGCGAGCACGCGCACCATGGCGTCGTGCTCGGCCGGGGCCACCCATAGGCCGTAGGTGGCCTTCACGGAGATCTGGCGGGCCACATATTCGCAGCGGAACGACTTCTCCGCGGGCAGCCAGGTGGCGGCGTCCCCGTCGCCCTTCTGCGAGTTGGAGACACCGTCGGAGGCCAGCAGGTTCAGCGGGTCGTTGGCCAGGGCGATCCGCTCCTCCCGGGTCAGTTGCGCGGCGCCGGTTTGCCAGGCGTTCGACAAAGCGACCAGATGGTCGATCTGCACGAGCATCGAGGTGGTCTCGCCGCGCTCGAACGACACTGATTCGCCCGTGTACGGCGCCAGCAGCTCGCCGCTCAAGACCCGGCAGGACGCGTCGGTCACGATCGCGGCCAGGTCGCGGGCCAGGATATCGTTGCGGGTGTCGCAGCCGTTGTCGTCCACGTCGCGCCAGGCGGAGCCGAACTCGCCGGTGCGGTCGTAGCCGGTCTTCGCGGCCTTGCCCTTGACCGGCAGGGTGGCGAGCAGGTCGGCCGCGTCGCCGGTCACCGGGGCCGCGGCCGTGGATCCGACCGGGAAGGGAACGGATGTCTCGCCCGGCGTGACGCCGGGCACGCCGACCACGATCGCTGAGACCAAAGCCAGGAGCGGCAGGACCACCATCAGGGCGGTGACGGGCCGTCGCCTGGAACGCCGGCTGCGGGTTGACGCAGGCTTGCGAGATGCGTGTGGCATGGTGCTCCCAGGATCGGCTTTCGACCCTACCGGGCGGCAATAATGACGTATGACCAAAAACTGGACCCCGCTCGCCGCCGTCTACCTGGCGCTCAGCCTCGGCGGCCTCGTGGGCACCTGGACCTTCAACCTGCTGGCGATCGTGCAGCTACGCGACTTCGTCGGTGACTGGGTGAACAGCGGTCCGGCGGTGTCGTCACTGACCGTTGACCTGCTGGTGGTGGCGGTGGCCGGCAGCATCCTGATCATCGTCGAGGCCAGGCGGATCGGGATGAAGCGGGGTTGGCTCTACGTGGTGCTCTCGGGTCTGACAGCGTTCGCCTTCACCTTCCCGCTTTTCCTCGCGATGCGGGAACGCACCCTGCAGGCGCAGCGGGTGCGGCCGGCGCCTGCCGGACCCCGGACCCGCTAGGCGCCAGCCAGGCGGACCAGCCAGGCGGACCAGTCGGCGGTCTCGAACCAATTCGACGGAGATTTTGCGCAAAACCGGCCCCAAACATCCGTTTCAGCCCGAAATGCTCAAAATCTCCGTCGAATTCATTAGGCCGCACTCAGCTAGTTGGTGTCGGCGGACCGCGCCCTCGTCGAGGGGCGCTTTGCCGCCGCCTTGCGTGGTGTCTTCGCGGCGGGCTTGGCGGTCGTCTTCGACGTCGGCGTTGCCGTAGCCTGCGTGGCGGCCGGCTTCGCCTGGCGTGATTTCTGCTTCGGCTCCGTGACGGTGCCGTCGAAGTGTTCCTCCGAGGCCTGGGCGTCTGCCTTGGTCAGGTGCACGATGGCGTCCTGATGCTCCGGCGGCGCGTAGATCGTGGCGAGCCGCAGCACCTTGCCGCCCGTGTTGAGCACATTGTGCCGCGCGCCGGCCGGCACGACCATGGCCGAGTTCTTCCTGATCTTCGTCTTGGTGCCGTCGATCCAGATCTCGCCCTTGCCCTTCTCCACCCGAAAGTACTGGTCTCGATCCGGGTGCACCTCTTCCCCGATGTCCTCGCCCGGCTCCAGCGCCATCACGACCAGCTGCAGCCCCCGGGCGGTGTACAGCACCTGGCGGAAATTCGAATTGCGGATGGCCGCGTCCTCGATGTTGTCGACAAAACCCTTCATGGGATCCTCCGTTGTTCCAGTGCACGGTAGTCGCGGCGGCGGAAGTGCTCAACCGCCGCAGTCAACCCCGCGGTTTGCGCCAAAGGGTGAAGTATGCTTCACTTGTTTTCGGAGGGGAGTAATCCCCAGCGTGTGGTCGTCATTACGGTTCCGTCATCGGAGCCCGGCCACAGGGACCCGATCCGGGTTGGACCAGACCTCCAGTCGAAGCAGTGACTGGAAGGCATTTCCCGTGGACGTTCCCCTCTACGCCTGGCTGGCGGTGTTCGGCATCATCGCCGTCATGCTCGCCGTCGACCTGTTCGCCCATCGCAAGGCCCATGTGATCGGAGTGCGCGAAGCCGCGATCTGGTCCGTGATCTGGGTGCTCATCGGCATCTCCTTCGGCGTCGTGATCTGGGTGACGGCCGGGGCCGAGTTCGGGCAGCAGTACTACGCGGGCTACCTGATCGAGAAGTCCCTCGCGGTCGACAACGTCTTCGTCTGGGCGATCATCTTCGCCGCTTTCGCGGTGCCGCGCCAGTACCAGCACCGGGTGCTGTTCCTCGGCGTTCTCGGTGCGCTCGTGCTGCGCGGCATCTTCATCGCCGCGGGCGCCGTGTTGATCGAGAACTTCTCCTGGATTCTCTACGTCTTCGCCGCGTTCCTGATCTTCACGGGCTACCGCATGATCCGCACCCGCAACGAGCACGCGCACCCCGAGAAATCCCAAGTGCTGCGCCTCTTCCGCCGCTTCATCCCGATGACCGAGACGTTCCACGGCCAGCGCTTACTCGTGCGCAAGAACGGCATTCTGCTCGCCACACCGCTGCTGGCGGTTCTCGTGCTCGTCGAGGTGACGGATGTCGTGTTCGCCGTGGACTCCATCCCGGCCATCTTCGCGGTCACCAGTGAACCGTTCATCGTCTTCACCGCCAACGCCTTTGCAATCCTCGGCCTCCGGGCGATGTACTTCCTGCTCGCCGACCTCATGCACCGATTCGTCTACCTGAAGATTGGTCTCTCGCTGGTGCTGATCTGGGTGGGCGTCAAGATGCTGCTGCTCGACGTCTTCTACATCCCGACGACCGTTTCCCTATCTGTGATCGCGCTGATCATCGCGGTGTCGGTCATGCTCAGCCTCCGGGCCACGCGGGGCCAGGGGCGGCGCGAGTTCGAGGCCGCTCCCGTCGGCTCGTTCCGCGAGGCCACCCCTGAGGAACTCGCCCAGATGGAGCCGGTCTGGCGCCGATCGGCCCGCACGCCCGGGCAGAAGGCACAGAATGCCGAGCAGAAGGCCGAACAGAAGGCCGAGCAGAAGAAGGTGAACGAGACCCTCCGATGACCGAGATGCTGCCCGAACCGCTGCCCGTTCCGCCGCCTGGACCGACGGATGCCCCCGGCAAGCCGTGGACGTTCCTCACCCACCACGCGCACCTGCTCCTGGCCATCGCGGGGAACCCCGATGCGCGGGTGCAGGAGCTCGCCGACACGGTGGGGGTGTCAACCCGGGCGGCGCTGAGCATCATGGCGGACCTGGTCAAGGCCGGCTACATCCGGCGCGAACGGGTGGGGCGGCGCAATCACTACAGCATCGAGCGGAACCGGCCGTTCCGGCATCCGTCGACCGCGGCGCACAGCGTCGACGAGATGATCGCCGCGTTCAGCACATTCGCGCCGCCGCCGCGATCGGTCTGACCGCGACAGCGGATCAGGCCACGGGTTCGGTCGTCAAAACCTGTGGCCGGAGGCGGCTCGCGGCGATTGCGGCCGCGGCGAGACCGGTGATGAAGGTCGCGATGCCGAGCACGTAGAAGATCACGGTCACGTAGCCGCCCGGCTGGGCCGGTTCGAGGAAGGGATAGGTGTAGAAGCCGGTCAGGGTGCCCCGCACCACGGCGTAAGCCACCCAAGCCAGCGGGTAGATCAGGGCCACACCGAGGCGCTTCCAGGCCAGGGCCGGGCGCCCCGGCGAGAGGATCCAGTCCAGCGCGATGAAGATCGGCGCCCAGACGTGCAACACCTCGTTGGGCCAGTCGACACCGATGAAGCCATCGGAGACGACGTTGCGCAGCAGCGCGTTGTAGACGACCCCGGTGACGACCGCGTAGGTGAGTACCGACATTCGCACCCCGGTGAGGAGTTGGGAATCCGTGCTTCGGCGAAGGGCGAGGGAACCTCCCACGAGCAGCACGACCACGTTCATCAGGCTCGACTGGATGGTGAAGTAGCCGAAATACTCGGTCGCCACGAAGGCGTCGTTCCAGAGCTGGTCGGTGATCTGCGTAATGATGCTCGCGAGGAGCAGCAGTCCCATGCCGATCCGCAGCAGACCGAAAAGCCGCCGGAAGGTGGAGGGCGATGCTGAGTCGGAGCCCACCGGAGAGATCGCTGTTGAAGTCACTGGAAAAGAATAGTGCTGACGAGCTGGGGATTTAGCAGGGCAGGCCGCTTGCCCGGAAGGGGGTCAGCAGCAGAGGCAGGATACTGTTGACGTTCATGCTTATTTGGTTCCTCTTATGAGTAGGCTCACGCTGAAATTCTCGCTGAGGACACGACAGGAAGGTCACAGTTGCTGGAAGTAACTGCGCTCCGCTGGACGCTCACCATCGCCGTCATTCTGGGTCTGCTCGCGTTGGACCTGGGTTTGGCCATCGCCCGGCCGCACGTCGTCAAGTTTCGGGAGGCCGCACTCTCGTCGGTGCTGTACATCGCGGTCGCGATCCTGTTCGGCCTCGTTTTCGCGGCGCAGGTGGGGTGGGGGTTCGGCGCGGAATACTTCGCCGGGTACATCGTTGAGAAGAGCCTGTCCATCGACAACCTCTTCGTCTTCGTGATCATCATGTCGACCTTTGCGGTCCCGGATAAATACCAGCAGAAAGTTCTCATCTTCGGGATCCTGCTGGCACTCATTCTGCGGGCGATCTTCATTGCACTGGGTTCCGCCCTGCTTTCGCTGTTCTCATTCATGTTCCTGATCTTCGGTCTGGTGCTGATCTTCACAGCCGTACAGCTCTTCCGGCACCGTAACGTCGACCCTGACGTGCAAGACAACGTACTGGTCCGGGTGGCCCGTCGGGGCCTGACCGTTACCGACGACTATGTCGACGGTCGAATGTTCACGCGGAGCGCCGGCCGCCGCGCGGTGACACCGCTGTTTATCGTGCTGATAGCGATCGGCAGCACCGATCTTCTGTTCGCACTCGATTCGATCCCGGCGATCTTCGGAATCACCGATGAGGCGTACATCGTCTTCACCGCCAACGCCTTCGCACTGCTCGGGCTCCGGGCGCTCTTCTTCCTCGTCAAGGGGCTCCTCGACCGGCTGGTCTACCTGTCGACCGGCCTGTCCCTCATCCTGGCCTTCATCGGTGTGAAACTCGTTCTGCATTGGGCACACGGCCTTGATGGCCGAGTGCCGGAGATCAGCACGAATCTCAGCCTGATCGTCATCGGTGTGGTCTTGACCGTGACCACGGTTGCCAGCCTGATCAAGACACGCCAGGATCCCACGGTGCGAGCTCATGCCGGCTCACTCCGGGCAGCGGATCATTCCGAGACTGAACCAGCGGATCAGCCCGACTCCGGGCGCAAGAGTTGACGGGCAGGTGAGGGGCTGAGCCGCTGCCCGGCGAGGTCGGCCCCACGCCTGGATGTGCACCTA
The DNA here is from genome assembly GCF_002929655.1 of Cryobacterium sp. M23. Taxonomy (NCBI): domain Bacteria; kingdom Bacillati; phylum Actinomycetota; class Actinomycetes; order Micrococcales; family Microbacteriaceae; genus Cryobacterium; species Cryobacterium sp. M23. Next base: position 69,451 of record NZ_PJJV01000066.1, on the reverse strand, counting down.
GAAGGGGAACAGCAGCCGGTGCAGGAACAGCCGGGTGCGTTCCTCCTTCGGGTGGCGCAGCAGCTGATTCGGGTCGCCGTGCTCGACGATCCGGCCACCGTCGACGAAGGCCACCTCGGTGGCTACCTCGCGCGCGAATTCGAGTTCGTGCGTCACGATCACCATGCTCCAGCCCTCCACCGCCAGTTCCTTGATCAGGCGCAGAACATCGCCTACGAGTTCCGGGTCGAGGGACGACGTGGGCTCGTCGAAGAGCAGCAGCTGCGGGCGCAGGGCGAGCGCGCGCACGATGCCCACACGCTGCTGCTGGCCGCCGGAGAGCTCGAACGGGTAGCTGTCCTTCTTGGCGCTGAGGCCCACGCGGTCGAGCAACGCGAGCGCCTCCGCTTCGACCTCCGCCTTCGGGCGGCGCTGCACCACCACGGGCCCCTCCAGCACGTTCTCCAGTACGGTCTTGTGCGGGAACAGGTTGTAGTGCTGGAAGACCATGGCCGACCGGTCGCGCAGAGCCGCACGCTGATTCTTCCCCGGTATGGCTGCGAAGTCGATCGACAGTTCGTCGGCCACGTCGATCGTTCCGCCGTCGGCCAGTTCCAGGCCGTTCAGGCAGCGCAGGATGGTGGTCTTGCCGGAACCGGAGGGTCCGATCAGGGCGAGAACGCGGCCGCGACCCACCGTGAGGTCGATGGATTGCAACACCTGGTTGGCGCCGAAACTCTTCTGGAGCCCGCGCACGCGGAGCAGGGCGTCGGAGGTCGCCGCGGCATCCGGGGCCGTCGGTTCGGTCGGATCAATCGGATCAGTGGGGGACATAGCGGTCCAATCGCTTCTCGAGAACGCTCTGCACCGAGGACAGGCCCAGGCAGATCACCCAGTAGACCAGGGCGGCCTCGAGGTAGAGCAGCATGAATTCCTGGCTGAAGGCGGCCACCTGCTGTGCTTCGCGGAACAGCTCCGTGACCAGGATCAGCGAGGCGAGGGAGGTGTCCTTGACCAGGCTGATGAAGGTGTTCGACAGGGGCGGAACCGAGACACGGGCGGCCTGCGGCAGGATGATCCGGGTCAGCGCGCGACGGTGCGACATGCCGATCATGTAGGCCGCCTCCCATTGCCCCTTGGGCACCGAGAGGATGGCCGCCCGAATCACTTCGGCGGCGTAGCCGCCGACGTTGAGTGAGAACGCCACCACGGCGCTCGGCCACGGATCGATCAGGATGCCCAGCGACGGCAGGCCGTAGAAGATCACGAACAACTGGACCAACAGTGGGGTACCGCGCACGATCGAGATGTAGACCCGGGCGATGCCGGACACCCACCGGCGCCGGGAGAGGCGCATCAACGCCAGCCCGAGCGCGAGCGCCAGACCGATCGTGAACGAGGCGAGCGCCAGCGGGATGGTGCCGAGGATCGCCCCCTGCACGATGGGACCGAGCGAGGTCCAGAACAGATCCCAGGCGGATTGGTTCATGGCTGGACGGGGTTACTGGGAAACGTCGGACCCGAAGTACTTCTCCGAGATCGACGTCAGGGTGCCGGCGGCGGCGAGCTTTTCTAGGGCCGCGTCGACGGCATCCGTCAGCTCCGTGCTTCCCTTGACGAAGGCGAACGAGGTCGCGGACTTCTCGTCGGTGTTCGCGGCGACCTTGAGCCCGGTTGCGCCTGTCTGCTTCTGGTAGTCGAGGAAGGTTAGATTGTCGTTCACGGTTGCGTCGACGCGGCCCTGTTCGACCAGGGCGACCGACTGGGCCCAGCCCTCGACGGCCTGCACACGTGCGCCGCTCTCGGTGGCGAGGGTGTTCCAGTTGCTGGTGAGCGACTGGGCCGTGGTCTTGCCGGCCAGGGTCTCGAAGGAGGTGATCGAGGTGTTGTCGCTCTTGACCACGATCACGCCGGTCGAGAACGTGTAGGGGGTCGAAAAGTTGTACTTGGCGACGCGTTCCGGGGTGGCCGTGACCTGGTTGGCGATGACGTCGAAGCGGCCGGCCTCGAGGCCGGCGAAGATGCCGTCCCACTGGGTTTCCTCGAACTTGGCCGTGACTCCGAGCTCGGCTGCGACGGCCTCGATGATCTCGACGTCGTAGCCGGTCAGTGCGCCGGAGCCACCCTCGTGGAAGGTGAACGGGCGGTACGTGCCCTCGGTGCCGATGGTGAGCACGCCCGCGTCTGTGACGGAGGACAGCGAGGTGTCGGCGCCGGTGGTGGCTGCGTCGTCGGTGTCGGTGCTCGCGGAGCAGCCGGCCAGCGACACGGTGAGCGCTGTGAGTAATACCGCCGACAGGATCTTGAGCTTCATTTTTCTGGCCTAACCGAGGTTGCAGGTGCGTATTCATCGCCGAAAAGCGATATCTGAAGACTAACAAGGAGTGCGCCCCGGTAAGTATTCCCGTGACGCGCCGCGTCACACACCGGTTAGGCGCCGGTCAATGGCCTTGCCGGGGATTTTGGGCCGGAATAGGCTGCGCTCGACCCGTGCACCCGGCGTTCGTTCTCGGATGTGCAGGTACTCCGGTCCTTACCCGACCCGAATCGGCCCGACCCGAAGGAGCCTGCAATGAAGCTGACTGCCGACCAACACGACCGATCAGCAGCGGTGCTGCTGGGCATGGCCTGCGGGGACGCGCTCGGGGCCGGCTACGAGTTCGCCGGGCCGCTACCGGAAACCACCCCGGTCAGCATGCGCGGCGGCGGCGGCTTCCACTGGGCACCCGGCGAGTGGACCGACTACACGGCCATGGCGGTGCCGCTCGCGATGGCCGCGGCGGAGGGCGGGGATCTCAGAGACGACTCGGTCCTCGACATCGTCGTGGCCCACTGGGTGGCCTGGGCGAAATCGGCACCGTACGCGGGCGTGCAGCTGGGGGCGGTGCTCTCGGGCAGTGAGCCGAACGCCGATTCCGTGCGTCGCGGGGCGAGGGAGCAGCATGATCGCAACGGGCGCAGCGCCGGCAACGGATCGCTCCTGAGAACCGCGCCGGTGGCGCTGGCGTTCCTCGGCGATCCGGTCGCCCTGGCCGAGGCCGCGCGCCTGGTCAGCGAGCTGACGCACCGTGAAACCGAGGCAGGCGATGCCTGCGTGCTGTTCGGGCTCGCTTTGCGGCACGCCGTGCTCGAGGGCGAACTCGACATTCGGGTGGGCCTGTCCGCCCTGCCGAGCGAGCGCCGCGCGGACTGGTCGACCCGGTTCGACGATGCCGAGCGTGAACGGCCCGCGGATTTCCCGGGTAACGGCTGGGTCGTGCAGACCCTGCAGGCCGCCTGGTCGGCGATCACGTACGCCCGGGGAACGGATGCCGGCCAGGTGCGTCGCGCCATCGAAGTCGCGGCGCGCGGCGGCGGCGACACCGACGCCGTAGCAGGTGTCGCTGGCGCGCTGACCGCCGCCCGCTGGGGGCTGGAAGCTGTGCCAACAACCTGGCGCCACCTGGTGCAGGGCTGGCCGGGGCTGCGCGGCGTTGACCTGGTGCGCCTGTCCATGCAGTCAGCTCACTGCGGAGCGGTCGGGGGAGTCCGGGCCGACGAGGTCGGCTTGCAGCGCACGGTCAAGCTGCGCGCGCTGCGTTGACGTCAGGGCGAAAGCTTGAGTTCTCCGGCAGCTCAGGACTTCAACGCCAACGCGAACGGCAGCACGGCCGCCACCCCCTGGCGACGCAGTAGGCGGCCCACGACCGTGAGCGTCCAGCGGCTGTCGGCGAGGTCGTCGACGAGCAGGATCGGTCGGCCCTGCACCGTGTCGAGGGCCGCGGCCAGCTTCGGTCCCACCGCGAAACGGTCCCAGACGTTGCAGAGCCGGTAGGCGCTGTTGCCGCCCGCCGTGCCAGTGGGGCCGCCGTTCACGAGGTCGAGCGAGCCGAGCCAGGGCAGGCGGCCGGCCTCGGCGAACGCCCGAGCCACCGATCCGACCAGCAACGGATGCTGCCGCGAGGGCACGCTCACCACCGCGGCCGGCCGTTCGTCCCAGCCCCACTCCGCCAGCACGCGGATGCAGGCCTGGATCAGGGCCGGGCTCGCCGGGGCATCCGTAGACGGCGCGTCGGAGGACTGGGTGGCGAACAGGTCGCGTAGTGGGCCGCCCCAGCCCAGATCGGTGAGACGGGCGAGGGCGCGGCCGGGCAGCATCCGTTCGCCGGTCGGGATGTTGCCGCGCACGTTCATGCCCAGGCTCGCCACCCCGGTGGGCCACTGCGCGCGCGGCTCGAGAGCCACGCCGACCCGGTCGAGGGCTCGGGCGGCGGCCGAGGTCATCTCGGGCCGCACGTCGCCGGGGAACCAAGCCGTGGTGCAGTTGTCGCAGCGGCCGCAGGCCACCGCGGTGTCGTCGTCGAGCGCGCGCTGCAAGAATTCCATCCGGCAGCCGGTGGTGCGCTCGTAGTCGAGCATCGCCTGCTGCTCGCTCACCCGGGCGGCGGCGATGCGTTCGTAGCGTTCCCGGTCGTAGAACCAGGGCCGGCCGGTGGACACCCAGCCACCGGTGACGCGGCGCACGGCGCCGTCGACGTCGAGCACCTTCAGCAGCAGCTCGAGCGGGCTGCGCTTGAGGTCGACGCGGGCCTCGAGCGCTTGTGTGGACAGCGGGGCCAATCCGTGCTCCGTGAGCGCCCCGATCACGGCTTCCGCCTTGTGCTGGCTGGGCATCGAGGAGGTGGCGAAGTACTGCCAGATGTCTTCGTCTTCGACTCCGGGCAGCAGCAGCACGTCGGCGTTCTCGGTGGCGCGGCCGGCGCGGCCGACCTGCTGGTAGTAGGCCACGGGGGAGGAGGGGGCACCCAGGTGCACTACGAAGCCGAGGTCGGGCTTGTCGAACCCCATGCCCAGGGCGCTGGTGGCGACGAGGGCCTTGACCTTGTTGCGCTTGAGCATGCCCTCGGACTCCTCCCGCTCCGCGGTGTCGGTCTGCCCGGTATAGGCGCGCACCGGGTGCCCGGCCTCCCGCAGCAGACGTGCGGTGTCTTCCGCCGCCGAGACGGTGAGGGTGTAGATGATGCCGCTACCGGGCAGCTCGTCGATGTGGCTGAGCAGCCAGGCCAGCCGGGTGCGCGAGTCGGGCAGGCGCAGTACGCCGAGGCGCAGGGATGCCCGGGCGAGCGGGCCGCGGATGGTGACCACCTCAGCGCCTGCCACGCCGGTCGCGCCGTTCGCGACCGTGGCGCCGGTCGAGACCAGCTGTGCCGCGACATCCGTCACCACGCGGCTGTTCGCCGTGGCCGTGGTCGCCAGCACCGGCACCCCGGCGGGCATCTGAGCGATCAGGTCGCGCAGGCGCCGATAGTCGGGCCGGAAATCGTGGCCCCAGTCGGAGATGCAGTGGGCCTCGTCGACGACGAGCAGGCCCACCCGGGCGAGGAGCGCGGGGAGCTGCTCGTCGCGGAACTTCGGGTTGTTGAGCCGCTCCGGCGACACCAGCAGCACATCGACCTCGTCGTCGATCAGCTGCTGCTGCACCTCTGCCCACTCGTGCGGGTTGGAGGAGTTGATCGACACGGCGCGCACCCCGGCCCGGGCTGCCGCGGCGACCTGGTCGCGCATCAGGGCGAGCAGCGGCGACACCAGGATGGTGGGGCCGGCTCCCTGGCGGCGCAGCAGCAGCGTGGCGACGAAGTAGACGGCGGACTTGCCCCACCCGGTGCGCTGCACGACCAGGGCCCGTCGGCGCTGGTCGACGAGGGTCTCGATCGCCTCGAACTGTCCCTCGTGGAAGTCGGCGTCGTCACGCCCGACCAGGTTGCGCAGAATCTCGAGGGCGGCGGCGCGGGTGTCGGTCATTCGTCCAGCTTCGCAGATGCTGGTGACAGTGCGCCGGGCGCCAGGCCTCGCGGCGCAGGTTATGGAAGCGGGCGCACGGACGAACGGGCGCCTGCTTCCCCAGGGTGCGCCGCGACGCCGATCCTGCGAGCGCGGCTACAGTGCGTCGAGCCGGGCAGCGACGTCGGCCGGGAAGCCGCCCGTGCCGATCGGGCTCCACCGGCTGGGGGTGATGCGGATCAGGGACTTGTCCTGAAGCGCCATCGCCGCCCGGTACTCGGCCCAGTCGGAGTGCTCGCCGGAGATGCAGCGGAAGTACTCGACCAGCCCGTCGCCGGCCTCGGGCATGTGCAGCACCTCGGCGTCGCCGTCGACCTGGATCCAGCCGCCGTCCCAGTCGTCCGAGAGCACCAGTACGGAGGCAAGCACATTTCGCTCCGCGTTGCGGGTTTTCGCCCGGGCAGGATAGGAGGAGATCACGATTCGGCCGGAGGGGTCGACCCCGCCGGTCACGGGCGAGATCTGCGGGCGGCCGTCGGTGCGGGTGGTGGCCAGCAGCATCCGGTGCCTCGGGCGCACGAAAGCGAGCATCTCGGCGAGGTCGACTGTGGTGGTGGTTGCAATGTCTCTGGCCATGATCCAAGGCTACGGCAGAGCGGATGCCCGACACGATCGGTCGCATCAGGCTCCGCGGCCACACCTCGCTATGCTCGCACCGTGAAGGTCGTCCAGGAACTCGAAACACGCATGCACCCCGACTCCGTCGCCGGGTTCCGCCTGGTGCTCGCGGAGGCACGGGTGACCGACTCCATTCTGCTGCCGGTCCGGGCGATGGAGCGCATGGTGGCGCCCGTGCAGTGGATGCTGCGCCGCGTCGGTGAGCACGGCATCCGTCTGACCCAGGCCGGCTACCTCCCGCCCGCGGTGGTCGTGGAAGCCTCGACCCAGCTCGACTGGGGCTGGCCCGTCACGGCCAGCCGGGAGAGCCACTTCCTGCCTCTGCTGGAGTTGCGCGCACACCTGCGCAGCGTGGGCCTGCTCCGAGTGAGCAAGGGGATGCTGCTGCAGACCAGTCGCGGCCGGGCGCTCGTCGAGGCGCCGCGCGATCTGTGGTGGCATCTGGCCAGAACCGCGCACCAGAGCCGCGACCCGGCCGAGTCCGATGCCACCAGGCTGCTGCTCCTACTCATCGCGCGGCGGGGTTTTGACGAGGCTGAGCTGTTCAAACAGCTGCTAGCCCTCAGTTTGGAGACCATCGGTTGGGTGCGGGCCGACGGTGCCCCGCTCTCCAGTGACGCGGCGTTCAACCTGGTGCTGCCGAAGTGGCGCTTGCTGCGCCGACTCGGTGTGTTCGATGCCAGCACGAGCAGTTACACGCGCTGGATCGTCACGCCCGGTGGGGCCGCGTTCGCCCGGGCGGCCCTGCAGTCCGAGGTCTGAGGCGCGCCGCGGTCCACCATGCATGAGGCCGACGGGGAGCACGAATAACGCCTGACCTCACTACGGGTTGCAATAGTCGCACCATTGCGGGTCGGCGGTGGCCTGGCCACGCGGTATCCGGGTCTTGTGGGTACAGCGTCCGCAGCCGTGGAGGTCCGCGGCGATCAATGCGGTCGCTGATCTACAGTCGGAACAGGGAACGCCGCGTTCGATGTCTACCTGACCGAACCCAGGTGCTTGACACAGGGAGCAGGGTGTAGCGAGGCGACGAGCCATCTGATAACTCAGCCTGCGAATGGTCTCTGCCCGCGCTGGCGATTTGTGCGCTCGGTAGTCCGGCAGAATCGTGACGGAGGACTGGTCCGTCAGAAGCAATTCGACGGTTTCCTGGAGGTCGCTGAGTTGCGTGAAGTTCTTGTAGACAGTCAGGTGATTATCGTTTGTGCTCTGCACGATCACTCCCTGTTCGGGGAATCCCGCGGCTGACGCGAACGCGAGAGCGCTGTCGGCGTTGTCGACGCGTCTGCCTCCGGGCAGCGCGGAGACATTCACGGCGCCCTCGACGAGTTCCAACCCCAGGGTTTTGTCGATGAACAGGAGAATCTCCATGTTTTCAACGAGAGGACCGAATCCGGAGCTGAAGCTGCCTTCGGAGGCAAGTCCGAGAGTGGTGCCGGCGATCTGCATACCCAGTCGCGCTTTGGCGCGGGCTGCCGAGCGGGGGCTGAGGGTGCGTGGGATATCGCCGGCGAAGGTCCCGAACTGGTCAGTGTTCAGGCCCCCCGCAGCGCTGACTGTCGCGCCGAGAATGTCGTGGAATGCTTGTTGGGCGAGGTGCTCCTTGCCGTGCATGGTGGCGAAGGTGATCAGGCGCCCAGCATAGGAGGAGTGGGAGGAAGTCATTGGAAGTAGTCGGGCCTTGAGACGTAGGTCTCGGCGACGAACATGACGCCGCTGGAGGTGTTGAGCAGCTCGCGCACGGCGTTGATGAGTTCGTCGGCTTTGTCGGGGGGCAACACGGTGATGAGCATGGTGAGGGTGTCGTACTCGTTGAAGAGCAGGGATCCAGAGTGTTGTCCGTGGTGTCCGATGCCGGAGACACCGGAGACGGAGGTGTACCCGGTGGCGCCGGCGGAGGAAACCAGCTCGCGGATGGCGGGGGCGTCGCGGGCAGGCACGACGATCTCCAGTCGGGTCATCTTGGTGAGATTGTTCATGTGTGTGGTCCTTCCATCGGGGTGGCAGTGGCGGCGGGAGTAGCGGTTGCGGTCGCTGTGAAGCCGTAGGCGGTATAGCGGTGCCAGAGGGCAGTGGGGTGATCTCGTGCGGTGAGGGTGATCCAGTCATTGTCGAAAAGATCTCGCAGGACTTGGTTGCGCGAGATGATCTCTCCGATGCGGGCCAGCGGTGCTTCGACAACGACGGTGAGGCGCATCGGCTCATGGAACAGCTCCGTGCCCAGACCCACGGATTGCCACGGCAGGCCGCGGCGGAGGTCGCCGCTGTGGCCCGAGATCACGCCGAGTGTGCCGATGGCGTTGTGGATGGTTTTCGTTCCGGCGCCGAGAGTGTCGGGGTTCAGGGCTGTGAAGTAGTACTGGTGGTTGATCCACTGCGCCACGACGAGGGGGGCGGTCATGATCGTCTCCAGGGCGGCCCCGGTGGGATCCAGTTCGGTGCGGTAGGAGTGCAGGAACACCCGCCGGCCCAAATCAACGTTCCTGGTTATGTCGCGGGGTCCGATGATCATGGTGGCGTTTCCCGCCAACCCGAGCTCTGGATACACCTCAGCCCAGTCGTGGGCACGTCCGCGCAGTCGTGCGGGGGAATGCCGGGGGGATGCTCCCGGTAGGTGCCGGGCGCGTTCGGTCACTAATTTGTCCGCCGCGGTGCGCTGAAGCTGCTCGAAGCGGTCTGCCGAACTCGTGTGGCTGTCGGGGATCAGGTGGCGGTCGAGCACGGTAACCATGTCGCTGACGGTGTTGTGTTCGGCGGCCACGAAGAACGTGTCGAAGGGAATCGGCAGCCCGCGGTCGGCGAGCAGCAGTCGCACTTCGGGGTCGTTGAAGATGGCGGCGGCGGCGCGGGCGTTGGCGTGCCCCGGATTTCCGCCGCACGCGCCGCAGTCCAGTGCGGACTGGTAGAGGTTGTTCTCCGATTCGGAGCCGTGACCTGCCAAAACGACCAGCGGGGCGAACTGGGCCAGGCCCATCATCCGCAAGGCCGTTTCGGCCAACGTGGCACGCTCGTCCAGCGTGAACGCGTCCGCGATCGTCACGTCACAGCGCAGGTCCCGGGGCGAGAGGGAGAGGGCGCGCACGATCCGTGCGTGGATGCGCGGGGTGAGGGTGCGCAGGATGCTGATGCCGCCGTAGAACCATCCTGCCGTCTCCGCGAACGCGAACGGTGTCGCCGCTGTCGAGTCCGCCGTATGCACGGCATGCCGCAGGGCGTCTCGGAATTTTCCAGCGGCAACGACTCTGTGTGCTTGTTCGTGGTCGACGGGGATCTCGGTGATGTGGTGGCGCGCGCTCAGCAGTGCCGGGAGCGAGTTGATTGCTCCGCGCGCCTGGTAGCGGGCGAACCGGATGGGGACGCCGAAGAAGCCGGCGAAACCGAACGTCTCGACCGAGGAGCTTTCTTCGAGGTGGCGGCGCAACCCCTCGGACCGGGGGTCGATGCACATCACCAACTGCACGTTGCGGCCGTCCCGGGTCTCGACGGTGGAGCGGAGTGCCCCGATCAGGGCGGTGCGGTAGTTCAGTTCGTAGGCTTTCTGCCAGGTGTACCGCTGGTCGGTTATCGGATGGGTGGACAGAACCCGAGCAACCGCGGCGACGTCCTCGCGGCTCGGCCGTGCGGCGGTGAGCGCCTGCGCAACCCGTTCGGCCCGCAACCAGAACGGTGCCGAGGTCAGCGTGGTGTGGTCGGGCTGTGCCGTCTGTGTTGTCTGGTCGGCTGCTGGGGTAATTCCGAGCGCAACCTGGACCGTGAATCGGACGGCCAGGTACGAGGTCAGGTCGATGTCGCCGACCTTCTCGGCCCGCCATTTGATGTGCCCGACCCACCCGGGCAGGTGCCCGAGTGCGGTCCGAAGGGCACGTGGGACGTCGGCCGCCGTGATGCCGAGGCATTGCAGGGCGTGCGCCAGCGCCGCGTCCGGTTCGGGCGAAAGTGTGGTGAGGGTGCGCCGAACCGTGCGGGGGAGGGACGGATCGAGGCAGGCCAGGGTTCGCCAGGCCCGGTAGAACCCGTCGGCATGGTGTGGCATGGGCCACGCCGGGTCCGGGCACAGATAGCCGGCAACCCAGACGGCCAGGTATTCATCGAGCCACGTCAGCTCCGCCACCGCAACCGGTTCGGGGGCAGGTGCGGCTGCGACCAGGCGCATATCGAGTTCGGCAACCCGGACCGCGGACACGGCTGCGGTGCCGATCCGCAAGCGTCGGTCGGCCAGCTGGGGGATGCGTTCGAGGAGTGCTGCGTCGATGTCATCACGGGTGATTCGACCGCGCTGGTAGTCAGCCAGGTAGGCGCTCCCGGGGCGGGTGGTTGCCGCTTCCGCGGTTGTTTCGGTCTCGAATGGGTAAGATTCGCGGCCGGCCAGCGGGTTCACGGCGATGAAGGAGTCCAACGGCCAGGCCGGAACGATGTCGTGGGCGGCGGCAGCGACCTGCGCGCGTAGGATCAGACTCACAGGGGTGCTCCAGTTCTGATGGGGTTACGGGGCAGGGATGCGGCAAGTGCGGACGTGTAGACACGATCGCGCAGCCAGACCGCACCGGTGCTGCTTCGAGCCAACAGCTCGACGGCGATCAGGCCGACCGCGGGCAGAACGAGCAGCCAGCCAGGTGCCCCCTGGACCGGCACCCCGGGTTCCAGTGCTCCCGTGAACAGGTGCAGGAAGGCTACGTAGCCGATTCCGACGGCCGCCGTCACCGTGGTGCCGACCACCATCGTGCGGATCGAGAAGTGGGTTGCCAGTGCCACGGCCAGGGTGACGCCGGCGGTCAGGGCGACGAACGCCAACAGGCCGATGCTGGAGGGCGACACGGCGGGGGAGAGCACCAGTTTGGCTGCCACGAGTACGGCAACGGTTACGGTCACGGAGATGGCCACCGCGAGGCCCGCCACCAGGCGCGACGGGGCTGTGCGGGTGGGGAGGTCGCGGTCGGTGGCGTGCTGTCGCACTCCGGTTCCCGCGCCTAGGAAGAGTGTCGATTTGTACAGGGAGTGGGCAACCAGGTGGAAGATTGCAGCCGCGAACAGGCCCAACCCGCAGGCCATGATCATGAACCCCATCTGCGCCATCGTGGAGAATACCAGTCGGCCCTTCACGTCCGGGCGTGCCAGGCGCACCGCCGACGCGAACACCAGGGTGGCCGCGCCCACCACGCAGACGACGATCATCACGGACCGGTGAGGGGCGATCGCCGGCGCGAACCGCAGAAGCAGGATGGCGCCCGCGTTGACCACCCCGGCATGCAACAGCGCAGAGACCGGTGTCGGGGCGCCGAGAGTGAACGGCAACCAGCCCTGGAATGGGATCTGGCTGGATCGGGCCAGGGCGGCGAGGACCAACATCACCGCGAGGGTGAGCTGGGCGGGCGCGCTCAGGCCGGACGCACCGGCGCCGAGCTGATCGAAGGACACGTCCCCGCCGGCACCAACGAGCAGCACCGCCACCGCGAGCAGGAACGCGGTGTCGGCGGCACCAAAGCGAACCGCGGTGCGCCACACACCCTCCCGCGCCTGTGCCAGCGGCCAGTATGTGGCCAGAAGCAACACAAGTGCGGCGCCGGCGCCGACCCAGGCGCACGCGAACAGGGCCACGGACCCTGCACACACCATCAGCACGGTGAACCCGGTGAGCAGGTTCGCGGTCACCACGAACCAGACCTGACGAGGATCCCCGCGCAGGTAGCGCACGGCGAACCCCTGAATGAGGGAGGACAGCCCCAGAACGAGCATCGACATGATCAGTGCCAGGGCATCGAGTTGCAGGCTTGTCTCCCCGAAGCCCACCTGGATTGAATCCGTCCACAGGGTCGACACGGCAACGGCGACGGCTGCCGTAAAGACGAACCCCAGACCGACGACCGCCGCGGCAATGCGAGCAACCAGATCACCGCTCCGGCCGAGACGCCCGGCGATCGCTGAGGCGAGCACGGCAACCCACGGCCCCGCCAGGACCATTGCCACCGTAACATTCTCGTTCAAAGCTGCTCCTTTTCTCACGATTCATAAAACACGAAAAACATAGCACGTGTTGAGTGTCGGGATTCACGTGTGAGGAAACAATGGTCAGTTGGGTGAGAATAGGAGAATGGCGCAGTGGACGTTTTTAACCAATCACGCGCACGTGCTGTTGTGCGTGGCGGAGAACCCGAATGTGCGATTGCGCGACGTCGCGGCCCAGGTGGGCATCACGGAGCGGGCGGCTCAACGCATCGTCACCGAACTCGAAGACGCCGGTTATCTCGAGCGCGAACGGGAGGGACGGCGCAACATCTATCGCCTCAACACGGGGATGCCGCTTCGCCACCCTCTGGATCGTGGTCACCGCATCGGGGAATTGCTGGCCGCCTTCGCCAACCCCGAGGCTGCCCCGAGCGGCGTTGGCCCACAGGGATAGTGGTTTCAGGAGTCCGGGACGACCGACGCTAACCGAGCGGGAAATCGCGGGTCTCGCCGGGCGCAAGCACGGCCTCCCGGCCCTCGACCCGTACCCGGATCGGAGCGGCGCCGCCTGCCTGCAGCTGCAGGCGCACGTTGCCGGGAGTCAGTTTCAGCCGGATCGGCTGTTCCCGGTAGTTGATGGCAAAGGTGACCTCCGCGAGCTCCTTCGGCAGCACGGGATGCAGCCAGAGCATGTTCTCCCGGATCTCCAGCCCGGTGTAGCAGCGCACGACCATGTCGATCGATCCGGCCATCGCGCCGAGGTGGATGCCCTCGTGGGTGGAGCCGCCGAGGATGTCGCCAAGGTCGCTGTCGAGGGCCCGAGTCAGGTAGTCCCACGACCGTTCCCGGTCGCGCCGGGCGTCCAGCCAGGAGTGCACCACGTTGCTGAGCGTGGAGCCGTGCGTGGAGCGTGCCGAGTAGAACTCGACCGTTCGCACAATCGCCTCCGGCGGCAGTTCGTAGCCCATGGTCTCAAGCAGTTCGCGCAGCTCCTCGGCGGAGAGCAGGTAGAGCAGCATGAGCACATCGGCCTGCTTGGAGAGCCGGTAGTTGTTTGTGCTGTCGCCCTCGGCGTTGAGGATCAGGTCGAGGCGGGCGATCGAGGGATACCGGGCCCGGTAGGCGTCCCAGTCGAACTCGGGCAGGCCCTCGTAGCCCTCGAACTGGCTGATCACGCCGTCGGCGTGGAACGGCACCCGCAGCCGCAGGCTGATCCGGGCCCACTGGTCGACCTCGTCCGGCCGCAGTCGCAGCCGGTTCCAGAGGGGCCCGCAGTACCGGTTCTGCAACAGAGCCACGGTGTCGACCGCGCGGCGCAGTACCCACGCGGTCATCACGTTCGTGTACGCGTTGTTGCGGAGGCCGTGGCCCGACGCCCCAGGGTAACCGTCGTGGAACTCGTCCGGCCCCATCACCCCGTCAATGTCGTAGCGGTCGTCCACCTCGTCGTAGCGGGCCAGGCTGGCGAAGAAACGAGCCACTTCGAGCAGCATTTCGGCACCCTGCTGAATCAGGAATTCGGTGTTGCCGGTGGACTGGTAATACTCCCAGATGCTGTAGGCCACGGCGAGGCCCACATGCCGCTGGTTCTGGGAATTGTCGGGCATCCACTGCTGGTTCAGCGGGTTGAAGAGGTTCGTCGGGGTCTCCTCACGCCCGTCGATGCCGCTCTGCCAGGGGAACATCGCGCCCTCGCGGCCGATGCCCCGTGCGGCCGCGCGGGCCTCGCCCAGGCGCCGGTACCGGTAGCCGAGCAGGGCGCGGCTCAGGTCGGGGCGGCGCAGGGTGAGAATCGGGTAGACGAACAGCTCGTCCCAGAAGACGTGCCCGCGGTACCCCTCGCCGTGCAGCCCTCGGGCCGGCATGCTCGCGTCGAGGTCGGCGTCGACGGCCGCCACCGTCTGCAGCACGTGGAAGGTGTTCAGGTTGAGCGCGAGCGACTGGTGATCGCTCGCGCGCATGCCCACCGCGAACTCGTCCCAGAGCACCTGCCACGCCCGTTCGTGCGCCTCCAACAGGTCCGCCGGGTGCGGCAGGCGCCGCAACCAGATGGCCACCGCCCGGGCCGGCGAGGCGATGGCCCGGTCGCGGGAGGTGCTGACGACGACCGTCTTCTCCACCCTGACCGGATGCCCCGGCTCCAGATCCAGGGTGAACTCGTGCGCCACCCAGCCGGCGTCGTCGGTGAGCAGGTGCCGCGGGGGCTCGACCGGCTGCTCGTCCCTCCGCACCCGGGTGCGGGCCGCCAGGGCGATGTGGATGCCGGACTGCGTGGTCTCCATCTCGAGCAGCACGGTCTCGGCGTCGATTTGCGTGCCGGTGTGGGGAATCAGGTGAGCGTTGGTGAGAAGCCGGTCGGCGGCAACATTGCGGTTGAAGACCCGGCCCTCGAGGGCCGAGCGCACGGTCAACGGGCCGGTCCAGTCCTCCGCCTCGAACGTGGTGTCGAGCACGGCCACATGCGGGGCGGCCTGGGACACGAACCGCCGGGAGGTCACCCGGGTGGTGCGTCCCGCCTCGTCGCGCAAACGGATGACCCGGGTCAGCACGCCGCGCCGCAGGTCCAGCTCCTGCAGATAGGTGACCAGCTCGGTGTGGCCGACGTCGAACCAGTCCCCGTCGGCCACCCTGAATCCCAGCAGCAGCCAGTTGGGGGCGTTGACCAGGTGCTCGTCTTCGACGGTGCGCTCGCCGAGGGTCGTCTGCACCCGGTTGTAGACGCCGGCGAGGTAGGTTCCGGGGTAGTGCACGCCGTCGTCGGTGGACTCGGCCGCCGCGCCGCGAGTGCCCCAGTAGCCGTTTCCGAGTGTGCAGAGCGCCTCCCGCAGCCCCTCGGTCGCGGGGTCATAGCCGATGTAGCGCAGCAACCACGGGTCGCTGCCGGTCTCGCCTCCGGCCCAGCCGCGGTTCTTCCCGGTCAGAGCGGGGTCCAGGCCGGCGAGGTCCAGGTCGGCGAGGTCGGTGAGCACCAGATCGGCGCCGGCCGAGCGCAGCCGGCTGTCGCCCGTACGCTCCATGCCGATGACCAGGGCGAATCCGCCGCGCGCCGCGGCCTGCACCCCGGCCTCGGAGTCTTCGACGACCACGGTGCGGTCCGGCGTCACGTGCAGTCGCCGGGCCGCCTCGAGGAACAGGGCCGGGTCGGGTTTGCCGGCCAGGCGCATCCGCACGGCGTCGGTGCCGTCGACCGTGACGTCGAATAGGCCAGTGAGGCGCGCCGCGGTCAGCACGGCGGCGCTGTTGCGGCTCGCTGTCACGAGGGCCACCGGCAGCCCCTGCTCTTTCAACCGGCGCAACAGCGCCAGCGTGCCGGGGAACGCCTGCACGCCGCCGACGGCGAGCTCGCGGGTGAACAGCTCCTGCTTGCGGCCGGCGAGAGCGTTGATGGTCGCCCGGCCATGCGTCGGTTCGATCCCGCGCGAGGCCAGAAACGCACGGATGCCGTCCTCCCGCGCCCGCCCGTCGACGTACCGCCGGTAGTCGCTCTCGATTTCGAACGAAGGCACCGGCGACTTCGTCAGTCCCGGCAGTGCCTCGTCGAACAGGGCCTTCCACGCCCGGGCGTGCACGGCGGCCGTGTCGGTGACCACGCCGTCGAGGTCGAAGATCACGGCGTCGAAGGCGGCGCGGGCCGGGTGCGGCGGCTGGCTCGGCTGGTTCATGGGTGCTCCTCTGGGCCGTGAATGCCTGGCCGTGACTGCTCGGCCCTGAATGTGGACATAGTACGCAGGGTGGTTGGATATGACCCATGACATCCACACCGGACTACATCGACGATTTCGCCGAGTTCATCACCGCCTCCCCGTCGTCGTACCACGCTGCCGCGGAGGTTGCCCGCCGCCTGGACACCGCCGGCTTCGACCGGGTGAGCGAAACCGAGGAGTGGTCCGGTGCGCCCGGACGGCGCTACCTCGTGCGCGACGGCGCGGTCGTCGCCTGGGTGCAGCCGGACGGGGCCGGCCCGACGACACCGTTTCGCATTCTGGGGGCGCACACCGACTCGCCCGGTTTCAAGCTGAAGCCGAAGCCGACCATCGGCGCCCACGGCTGGCTGCAGGCCGGGGTCGAGGTCTACGGCGGTCCTCTGCTCAACTCCTGGCTCGACCGCGAACTCGAACTCGCCGGCCGCCTCACCACCATCGACGGCACCGAACACCTCGTGCGCACGGGCCCGTTCTGCCGCATCCCGCAGCTGGCCATCCACCTGGACCGGGACGCCAACACCGGCCTCACTCTCGACCGTCAGCGGCACCTGACCCCGGTGTTCGGGGTGGGGGAAACGAGTCAGGCCGACCTGGTCGGGCACCTGGCGGGCCTGGCCGGGCTGGCGGGAGAGGAGGTCGCCGGCTACGACATCCTCACGGCCGACACGGCCAATCCGGCCCGGTTCGGCCTCGGCCGCGAGCTCTTCGCCGCGGGGCGCATGGACAACCTCTCCTCGGTGCACGCCGGCCTGGTAGCCCTGATCGGAGCCCCGGCACCGGCCGGTCAGATCCTGGTGCTCGCGGCCTTCGATCACGAGGAACTCGGTTCCGAGACCCGAACGGGTGCGAGCGGGCCGCTGCTGGGCGACATCCTGACCCGGATCGGGGCAGGACTCGGGGCATCCGTCAGTGATCGCCTGCGCGCCTACGCCGGCTCGTGGTGCGTGTCGGCCGACGCGGGTCACTCGGTGCACCCGAACTACCCGGAGAAGCACGACCCGGCGAACATGGTCGTCGCCGGGGGCGGCCCGCTGCTGAAAATCAACGCCACTCAGCGCTACGCGACGGATGCGGCGGGTGCGGCCCTCTGGGCCCGAACCTGCGCGCAGGCCGGCGTGGAATACCAGGAATTCGTGTCGAACAACACGGTGCCGTGCGGCTCCACAATCGGCCCGCTGACCGCCACGCGGCTCGGCATCCGCACGGTCGACGTGGGCATCCCGCTGCTCTCGATGCATTCCGCCCGCGAATTGTGCCACGTGAGCGACCCGGTCGCTCTCCAGAAGGCGATCGGCGCGTTCTTCGCCTCGGAGGTCTAACGGCAGGCCGCGCGTGGCTGGCCGGCGTCGAACTCGTTCGGGGTGCTGCGGGGCGTCACAGCGCGTAAGCCGACTGGCGGACTCCATGCACGGGATGCCCGGAGCGGGACTCCACGAGGTCCTTGTCATCGGCGAGTTCGCAGTCGCCCTCGTGCACGATCACCGGCCAGACGATGCGCCGGTCGGTTCCGACTTGGGCTGTGCCGCCGATCCCGCACTCCCGGCAGTGGACGGTGAGTACCCAGTCGTTTTGTCTCATACTTGGAGGTTTCCTCACAGAGAGGAAATCATCAAGGGGGTGTACTTTCACCCCGTGATATGCAAAACAGTTCAGCGTATGCTGATGCGGCCCAGAAGGTGCTCGGCAATCGCTCGGTAGCCTGCGTCATTGGGGTGGAAACGATCGCTCGTGCCGCCGAAGACATCCCGTCCGGCGGGGCCGCGATTGGCCTCGATCAGATAGAGGTCGTAGAGGCTGACGAAGGCGCCGCCTTCTCGGGCGCACTCGTGGTCGATGATGTCGTTGTACGCGTCGGTCTCATCGGCGCTGCCCCAGGTGCCAACGCAGACGAGGGGGACGCCCGGAGATTCGGTGTGCACGCGGTCCAGGAGTGACCGGTAGCTGAGCGCGAACTCGTCGGGCGCGGTCTGGTCGAGCACGTCGTTGGTGCCCAGTTCGACCACGGCCAGGTCGAGGTTCTCCGGCACATCGACCAGGCTGGATACCGTGCCGGTGGTGGCACCGGCCCGATTCTTGTGGAATTCCTGAACCGGGCCGCCCTCTGCGAGCGCATCGACCATCAGCGGACGGAAGCCCAGGTCTTGCAGTTCCGCGTTGAGGCCGTAGCTGATCGAATCGCCCACGAACAGCACGCGCAGGGGGCGGTCAGCGGGGCGGGTCACCTGCACGTCCCCGTCGGTCTCCGAGAGGTCGGAGTTGACGGCTGCGAAGATTCCCAGTGAGGTCAGAACGAGGGCAGCCAGCCCGATCACCAGCAGTCGGAAGGGGAAGCGGCGAGTGCGAGTCGCGCCCGTACGCGAGAGGTCAGGGCGCGGAGGCATCCGTGCAGTCTAGGCGGGGTTCTCGGCGGAGAGACGCGCGATACGGGCCCGGGCGGCATCCTCTGAGGTTGACGACCGGCCGAGCAGCAGGCGCACCAGGCGGAGAACGGCTCCGGTGCCCCAGACCACCGGGAGCAGGGAGCGCCGCAGGCCGAGCAGCTCGCGGTATTCGCGGGGGATCGAGGCGACGGCGCCGGCGAACATGACCCGGTAGAAGGGCATCATGGCGGGCCGGAGCGGGGGATTGCGAATGAAGCGCACCGCCTCGGCCACGCGTTCGTCGCTCTTGAGGATGCCGGCATCCTTGAACGCATCCAGCTGTGCCTGCAGTTCGGACGCGGAGCGCGGCGGATTGTGCACGCCGACGAGTTCTCCGGCCTTGGCCCATTCGCGCACGTAGCCGTCGGCCCCGCCTGGGATAGGGTCACCCCAGATCGTGTGCGAGGCCAGGAAGGCGTCGGTGAAAACGATGTGCACCCAGGCGAGCAGTTCGGGGTCCCCGGCGGCATAGGGACGCTCGATGCCCTGGGCGTCGCGGTAGGTGCCGGTGACCCGGTCGTGGAAGCGCCCCACGCGGGACGACTCGTGCTCGGCCAGGGTCGTGTCGGCGAAGGTCACGGTGACGAGCCACTGGATGGTGCCGGAGAGCCGTCCGAGCGGGTCTTCCCGATAGCGCGACCAATCGTGTACGCCGGCCATCGCGCCGGGGTGCAGGGTCTGCATGAGCAGGGCACGGATGCCGGCGACCATCGTCGCCATCCCGCCGTGCACGGCCCAGGAGGCGGAGCCCGGACCGAAGAAGCCGATATCGTCGCCCTGTTCGATTTCTTCGACCCACTGCGGGCGACCTGACCCGTTCCCCGAGAAGGTCACCAGAAGATGCGACCGCCAACTGTCCACGAACCTGCCCATGGATCGAGGCTAACCCGTCGCGGCTGGGCATCGGCCTCGAACCTCGCGTGCGGCAAGGCATCTAAACTCGAAGCCATGGCAGTGCCTCGCTTTCTGTTCGCCGACCAGCTCGGCCCCCATTTCGACGACGGCGGACCGATCCTGATGGTGGAGTCCGTCGGCGTTCTCGGTCGGCGCCCGTACCACCGAGCCAAAGCGCACCTCATTCTCACCGCCCTCAGGCACCGGGCCAGGGAGCTCGGTGATCGGGTCGAGTACCTGCGCGCCGAGCACTACCGGGATGT
The DNA here is from genome assembly GCF_002929655.1 of Cryobacterium sp. M23. Lineage (NCBI taxonomy): Bacteria > Bacillati > Actinomycetota > Actinomycetes > Micrococcales > Microbacteriaceae > Cryobacterium > Cryobacterium sp. M23. The sequence goes on along the minus strand of NZ_PJJV01000066.1, from coordinate 49,810 downwards.
GCTGGCCGGCCGTGACCTCGAGGTGGTCAACCCCACCTCGTGGGGTTCCCGCGCGCTGGTTCACGAGCTCGGCGCGCGGGTGCTGCCCAGCCGCGGCTTCGTGACCAGCGAGGCCGACTTCGCCGTCTGGGCCGCGGGGAGGCCGCCGTCCCGGCTGATCATGGACCAGTTCTATCGCCATGCACGCACGGAAACCGGGCTGCTCATGCGCGGGCCCGATCCCGAGGGCGGCCGGTTCAACTTCGACCACGACAACCGTCAGCCGCCGCCGAAGGGAGCGGTGGGCCTGGGGCTGCCGGACCCCTTCCATCCGGTGGAGGACGACATCGACGAGCAGGTGCGCGCCGACCTCGACCGGTGGCAGGCCGAGGGGCGCATTCGACTGATCGGCGAGGACGGACCCCGCCGGTTCGCCGCCACCCGGGCGGAAGCGCTCGTGGCGCTCGCCGATTTCGTCGAGACGCGTTTGAGCGACTTCGGCCCCTTCGAGGATGCCTCGCTGCTCGGGGACGAGACGATGGCCCACGCCAGGCTGAGCGTTCCCCTTAATTTGGGGCTGCTGCATCCGCGGGAGGTGATCGACGCCGTAGTCGCCGCGTACGAGACCGGGGGAGCCCCACTGCAGAGTGTGGAGGCCGTGGTGCGCCAAATCATGGGCTGGCGGGACTGGGTCTGGCACCTGTACTGGCACCTGGGTGAGGACTACGTGCGGCGCAGCAACCACCTCGAGGCGCAGGTGGCCCTGCCGCGGGAGTTCCTCGAGCTCGACGGCAGTTCCGTGAGGGCGAAGTGCCTCAGCCATGTGCTCGACGAGGTGCGCCGCACGGGCTATGCGCACCACATTCAGCGGCTGATGGTGCTCGGCAACTGGGCGCTGCAGCGCGGTTACCAACCGGCCGAGCTCACCGAATGGTTCACGAACGCCTTCGTCGACGGCGCCCCGTGGGTGATGCCCGCCAATGTGGTCGGGATGTCCCAGCACGCCGACGGCGGGATCGTCGCCACGAAGCCGTATGCCTCCGGGGGCGCCTACATCTCGAAGATGAGCGACTTCTGTGGCGCGTGCACGTTCAACCCGAAGAAACGCCTGGGCGAGGACGCATGCCCGTTCACCGCCGGGTACTGGGCCTTCCTCGACCGGGTGGAGCCACGCATCCGGGGCAATCACCGTATGGCGCAACCGCTCGCCGGACTGCGCCGCCTGGTCGACCGGGAAGAGGTCGTCGAGCAGGAGCGTGCACGCACCGAGTGGTGAGCGTCGCCCGCGCGGCGCCTCGTGAGTCCGTCGCGGCCCGTAGGTCAACCACGACACCGTTAGAGTGAAACTTCTCAGAAGGTGACCTGTAACCCGAGCAGCCCTCGACTTCCCCTGAGTGAGCTGCCGAGCAAGTGTGTGGTGCTGTAGGTCAGTCAGAGCTTGAGTCCAGGCACAGGGCGGCGCGGGTCGTGGAAGCCGGCGCAGGATCTAACGTGCGCCGGCCTGTATAAGGTGCGCCGCGAGGCGTGCAGGGGTCTCGCCGCGGATGGCAGGCAGGAGGGAGACCTCGGGAGCGCGTCATCGGGACGCGGTCGTCGCACCGAGGTTTGCTGGGCTTGATCCGCGTCGGGAAGGGGGAGGAGTCCAGCGGCGGGTGAGGGTCTACCTGGGCGGGTTGCCGCGCACGCGGCTACCTGACCTCGGTCGGCCAATCGGTCACGCCGGCGAGGGCAGCCTGCAATGACAGTGCCGAAGCCCGGGCCTGCTCGGCCCCGTGGGGGTTGAAGACATCGATCGCGAGCGGCGGGCCCTCGCCGAACTTGGGGATCTCCACTTCGACGCGACCGCCGCCGACGAGCGGCACGAACGGATGCGCCGTCCCGGCATCCCGCACGGTCGACCCGGCCGCCTCCGCGATCAGCCGCAGTGCGTCGGGCTTGGTGACGTGGGTCTGGGCCACGATCGTTGCCGAGTAGTCCATGGAACTCCTTCACTGAGGCGGACATCGCGAGGAACACATCTATCGAAGCAGGCTACGGCATCCGCGGGATGGGCACCGGGCCGGTTCCGCCGTGGCGCAGCCGAACTCCTCGACCTGGTTGGTGAGCCGGAGTACCGTGGCACTGTCTGCTCACTTTCGCATCCAGAAGCTCTCAGAAGCCGGGGTCCCCATGTCGTCGCTCACCAACTACGGCCAGGCCATCGCCTCGACGACCGTCGCGCTCCAACGACTGCTGTCCTCCCCGCCGATCGGGCTGCAGGTCACGGCCTACGTGCTCGGCGCACCCCGCACCGGTGTCGCCGGCCCCTCCATCAACCTGTTCCTCTACTACGACAGCCTGATCAGTTATCGGGAGGAGACCCAGAGGGGACCCAGCCGAGTGATTTCGGAGCTGCACTACCTGGTGAGTGCTTTTCCCGGCGACGACGTCGACACGGATGCCGGCAGCCACCGTGCCTTCGGTGCAGCGCGGGCCGCCATCGAACGCCATCCCGTGCTGAACGTCCCGATCGGCTCGGCAGACAACCTGCAGGTCTGGCTCTCACCCTCGCCGCTGACTAACGAGGTGCTGACCTCCCTCTGGCTGGCATCAAATGCGCCGCTGCGACTGTCCTTCGGCGTGATGGCCTCGTTCACCCTGGACGCAGCCGAGCGCACGGCAGTGGTCGGAACCGTCCGTGATGTCGTGAAGTTGGCCGGGGCAGGTGCGCTCGCCGTGTTCACGGGAGCGGATGCCGTGGCGAAGGCCGAGGCCGCGGCATCCGTCGCGAACGAACTGGGCAAGCCTCTCGTGACGGTGCCCCTGAACGAGGTCGTGGGAGCCAGCGCTGCCGCCACCGAGGACAACCTCGGCCGCATCTTCGAACAGGCCGAACACCGCGGCGCCGTGCTGATGATCGCCGCGTCCGACCCCCTGTTCGGGATGCGGCCGGAGGTGCTCGATGTCGACGACCCCTACTCCGGGTTGGAGATCGGATCCATCCTCGACCTGCTCGGCCAGTCACCGAGCGTCGTGATCATTGAGTTGACTCATCCGGCCGGGGACGATCTGGCGGACCGGACCCGGGTCGAGGTGCGCTTTCCGGGGCCGGGGCCGGGGCAGGAGCCGGAGCCGGAGCCTGGGCAGGAGCCGGAGCCGGATTCCGCGTCGGCCACCGGTGACTGAGCACGTCGAGGCCGAACTCCCGGGTTAGACCTCCCGACCAGGAGGTGAGTGTCAGGAACGCTGGCAGTGCCAGAAGCGGGACGCGCCAGATCATGGTGGGCCTCGATTCTGTCGGGACGTCGGGAATACCTGCGACCAGAGGATACCTGCGACCAGTGGACACCTGTTCGTGCGCACCCGCCTACGCTGACTGGATGCCGTCTTTCCGTATCACCCTGATCATCGGTGCTCTCCATTCGGGCATCGCCCCGGACTCCGTCCTGCCGCACCTGACGGCTGCCGCCGCGGAGCTGACGACCGTGGAGGCATCCGATCTCGCCGTGGTCGCCGGTTCTCCGCGCGCGATCGTGCGGTTCACGGCGGATGATGCCGCGATGGCCCTCCGGGTCGGCGACCGAGTGCTCGCCGCGGCCCGCACCCGCGTGGAGCCGGTGTCGTGGCAGGTGACCGAGCGGGTCAGGACGCGCTGGTACCCGGTGCGGTGACGAGCCGCGCCCCTTCGTCGCCGCGGCGCTGCTCCGGCCGGGCCGGCGCGATGATGGTCGGTCGGTGACCGAGCTCCGACACTGTGTCCCGGGCGCCGAGAACCTGGCAGCGCTCCGTGCCCCGGTGCCACCAGAGCGAGGCCGTCCAGGCGCAGAGCAGGGCGTCGATCAGGTCTTCCCGGTGTTTGTAGGCTCGGTCGACCAACGGTGAATGCTCCGTCACCAGGGCGTCCGAGACGGAATGGGAGCCCAGGTCGAGCGGCGGCGACGCTCGGGTGAGCCCCCAGATCCGCTGGATGAGGTCATCGCAGACCATGGCCCGCTTCGTCCGGCGTTCGTCCGGCGGAAGGGAGGTGCCCATGCGCTTGTAGCGGGGTCGCTTGTCGAGGTAACCGAACTCCGCCGCGCCCACGAGCGTCGTGTAGGGGTAGCACTCAAAGAAGCTGGGGGTGGCCCTATCCATCGGCGCGAGGCCGTCGGTGTAGGTCCAGCCGGAGGCTTCCAATCGGCGTCGGATCGTCACCCCGCCGGCCCAGGGGCGGCCGAGGTTCGAGGCGTTCGCGGAGACATGCCAGCGGCCGTAGCGACTGCCGGTTTCCCGCTCGCACAGGCGCATGCCGGTGGGGTTGTTCACCACCAGGGGCGCGTCGACCGCCAGCACGGCGCCGGGTTCCCACAGGGAGTCGATCCAGCGCATCACGGCATCCGTGCCGCGGGCCCAGCCGGCGTCGAGCACCCGGCCGGTCTCGTCGATGCACGCCAGGCCGGATTCATTGGCCGGTTTCGACGTGCTGCCTTCGGCCCAGGCCAGGTCAACTCCGAGGAATCGCGTCATGGGTCATGGATAGCACAGGGAGATGACGGGCGCAGGTTCCGCCGAGGTTCGGCGCCCCTTCGTTGGGGCGTAGGCTGTTCGGATTGTTCCACAATGAGACAGAGGTCTTGACGATGACCCAGACTGAGGAACCATCCACGAACGGAAAGGTCATTGCGCTGGCGGTGGCGGGAGCCTTCGGCGGGTTTCTTTTCGGGTTCGACGCGTCCGTGATCAACGGCGCGGTGAATGCCATTCAAGACGAGTATGCGCTCACGGCGACTCTCACCGGCTTCGCGGTCGCGAGCGCGCTACTGGGCGCCGCCGCCGGGGCCTACCTGGGCGGCCGGGTCGGCGATCGATACGGTCGAATTCCGGTGATGCTTCTGGGCTCGATCATGTTCTTCGTCAGTTCGGTCGGTTCCGCCTTCGCCTTCAGCATCTACGACCTCGTGCTCTGGCGCATCGTCGGCGGTCTCGGCATCGGGCTCGCATCCGTGGTGGCCCCGGCGTACATCGCCGAGATCTCACCGCGAGCGATTCGGGGACGCCTCGGATCGCTCCAGCAACTCGCCATCACGATCGGTATTTTCTCCGCTCTGCTGTCTGACGCCCTGTTCGCCAACACCGCGGGAGGCGCGAGTGAGCCCTCCCTGTTCGGGATCGACGCCTGGCGCTGGATGTTCCTGGCCTGCGCGCTGCCCGCCGCCGTGTACTTCGTGATCGCGAAGATCCTCCCGGAGTCCCCACGGTTCCTGGTGCTGAAAGACCGTGAGACGGAGGCCCGCGCGGTCTTTCAGAAGGTGTGGCCCAACGGCGATGTGGACCGCGAGATCCGCGACATCCGTGCCTCGATCAAGGCCGACACGCTGGGTCAGCGTACCGGGTCACTGCGTGGCAAGGCGTTCGGCCTGCGCCCGATCGTCTGGATCGGCATCCTCTTGTCGATGTTCCAGCAGTTCGTCGGCATCAACGTGATCTTCTTCTACTCGACCACCCTGTGGAAGGCGGTCGGCTTCGAGGAGTCGAGCTCGCTCACCATCTCGGTGTTCACCGGCCTGACCAACATCGCGGTTACCTTCATCGCCATCGCCCTGATCGACCGGATCGGACGTCGGCCGATCCTGATGACCGGTTCCATCGGCATGACGCTGTCGCTGGCCACGATGGCGATCGCCTTCAGCCAGGCGGTCACCGTGGGCGGCGAGATCAGCCTGCCCGGTGCGTGGGGTGGGATCGCCCTGGTCGCGGCCAATGTGTTCGTGGTCTTCTTTGGCGCGTCCTGGGGCCCGGTGGTCTGGGTGCTGCTCGGCGAGATGTTCCCGAACACCATCCGGGTGAAGGCGCTCGGCATCGCCGCAGCGGCCCAATGGATCGCGAACTTCCTGATCGCCGTCACATTCCCGACACTGGCGGCAGTCTCGCTGCCGTTGACCTACGGCCTGTATGCGCTGTTCGCGGCGCTGTCATTCGTGTTCGTGCTGACCAAGATTCCGGAGACCAACGGCATGTCCCTCGACGAGGCGAACACCCTTCTGCCGCCGAAGAACGCGGCGAAGACGGCGTCGAAGAACGCGGCGAAGCAGACCGAGGTCAGATAAGCCCGTGAAGAAGTTCTCCGACGCTGACGCCGAGCCTGGCGGCACGCTCGGTCAGACGGGCGTGCTCGTCGGCGGAGAGTTCCAGAGACACGGTGTGGGAGGCAGCCGGCTCGTCAAACGCGAACAGCTCCGGATGCGACGGGCCGGCCGGGAGCTTCGGGGTGGCGGCAGGCGAAGCGACGGCCCGTGCTTTCGTGGCCGAGGTCAGCGCGGGGCGCCGAACCGGTGCGGCATCGCCCTCCCGCACCCAGCCGGGGCCGGCTTTGATCGGCGCGTTCCGCTGGTACGCCTCTGACACGGCTCGGGCCCGGCTGTCAGCGGCCTCGTTGAGCGGGTGGTTAGCGTGGCCCTTGACCCATTCGAACCGGTAGCGGCGTCCGGCCAGAGCTTCGTCGAGCTCCTGGAGCAGGTCCAGGTTCATCACGGGCTTGCCATCCGCCTTGCGCCAGCCCTTGGCCTTCCAACCGCGCATCCACTTGGTGATGGAGTTGATCACATACTGGCTGTCGCACAGCACGAGCAGGTCGTCGTCGAGGTGGGCGGTTGCCCGGAACAGTTCGAGCACGGCCTTCAGTTCGCCCTGATTGTTCGTGGCGTGCTTCCAGCCGCCGGCGGCCCAGCAGGAATCGTTGACGAACCAGGCCCATCCGGCGGGGCCGGGATTGCCCAGGGCCGAACCGTCGGCAGCGGCGATGATCGTCATTCAGTGGGCCTTTCCTGTGGTCCCGCTGGTTCAGGACCTGTCTAGTCTGCCATCGCGGACCAGATGGGCGAGTCCTCATGGCCGCGGGCACTGAGAGTTCGCGGACGGGGGTTTCCGACTGGCTCTTCCGCCCACCCCGAACGAATTCGACGGAGATTCTGGCGGAAACGGCCCCAAACCCTCCGAAAGAGCAGTTTTACGCGAGAATCTCCGTCGAATTGGTTCGGTACCGGGTGCGGCGTCCGGCCCTGGAGGACCAGGGTCCACCGGGCGCAGTCAGTTTTGACCGCAGGCAGCGACACAGCCAGTCGACGAGGACTCACTCAGTTAGCCGCTGATGCAGGTGCCGGACGAGATCGGGGAGCCGAGCGTGGCGGCCTGCTCTACGACCGGGTCGACTTCCTCCATGGCGAGGGCGTAGCCGAGGTTCTCGGTGGTGGTCGACTTCGCGAAGATGACGCCCGTCACGATACCGGCCTCGCTGAGCAGGGGGCCGCCCGATTCGCCATGGTCGACGTCGGCAGCCAGCGTGTAGATCTGCCGGGAGGACGGGTCCTGCCCGTAGATGTCGGCGACCAGGGCTGGGGCCACGGCGACGACCTCGGCCGGCGCCGATTCGAATGGCCCGCCGAAGGGATAGCCGCTGCTCACCGCAAGGCTGCCCGGCGGAAGATTCTCGCCAAGGGAGAGCGGGGGAGCCTCGAGCCCCGACACTGCGATCACGGCGAGGTCCACGATCGGGTCGAAGTAGACGATCTGACCCGAACGGGACCTGCCGTCGGGCGTGACGACGACGGGCTCCTCCACCCCGGCGACGACGTGAGCGTTGGTGAGTACCCGTTCCGGAGCGACCACGAAACCGCTGCCGGACTGGTTCTGCCCGCACGCATAGGCGGTTCCGCTGATCTTCATCACCGACGCGCTCGCCGCGAGCAGGGCGTCGCTGTCGGTGCCCACGCTCGGCACGACCGGGGCCTCGCCGTTGAAGGCCTCCACGACACGCGGGATGCCCTCGGTCACCACGATGGAGCGCAGTTGGGCCAGGAAGCTCTTCACCTGGTCCGGGGTCAGGGAGTCGATCGAGCGGATCACGCTCGACGAGCTCACCGCCGACGACACCACGGGGACCCCGAGGGCACCGACGCTGAAGGCGATCATCGAGACCACGAGGGCCGACACCGCGACGGCTGCACCGGCGCCGAGCACGCGGTCGACGACCCGGAGCTTGTTGCGAGTGCCCTGGGGAGTCAGGATCCTGCCGATGGAGCGTCCGAGCGAGAGGCCGCCGATCAGCAAAACAGCTGCGGCCGCGAGGGTCGCGGCCGTGCGCCACTCCGCGGCGGGAACCCAGGTGCCCACGAGCGGCACCAGAAAGTAGGCGGCGACGGCACCCGCCGCGAGTCCGGTGATTCCGGCGATGCTGCCGATGAGGCCGTTGCGGTATCCGGAAATCAGGTAGCCGAACAGCACGACCAGCAGCAACACATCCAGAAAAATTGAGAATGCCATCCGTGAACCTCGTCCTGTTGTCGGTGTCGTGCGCTTGCCCACCGGCCGCATCCGTCTGCTCCAGAGTACGTGGCCAGTCCTCCCCAGAATGTGAATCCGCCGAGTCGTGCACCGACCCGGCCCGGATCGGGAGGTGGAGGCGGTTCCGGAGAGGGTGGACCCATGAACAGGACAATCGTCAAGACCAGGGAAGCACATGACTTCCTCGCGCTCGTGCCGCAGCTCGCCGGGTTCTTGCCCGAGAAGAGCCTGGTGCTCGTCGCCTTCCGCGGCAACCGCACCTGCGGGGCGATGCGGTTCAACCTGCCCGACCCTGCGGCACCGGAGAAGGTGCTCAAGCGCATCGCCACCACGCTCGTGGGAACGCTCTGCAAGATCCCGGACGTCGACGCGCTGGTGCCCGTCGTCTACAGCGACGAGAACATCGTGGCTGTGGCCGGCCTGCCGCAGGAACGCTTCGTCGAGGTGCTGTGCGCTCGCGCCCGGCTCTCCGGTTTCCTGCTTCGCGACGCCCTGTGCGTGGCCGCCGACGGGTGGGGCTCGTACTTCGACCCGGACTGCCCGGCCGGCGGGCATCCGCTCCGCGCGATCGCCGCCTCCGAGGTGCACCGGGCCATCCCCGAAGAGGTTCGCCGCGACCTCGCGACGCTGCAGAGTCGCGCGGACCTGCCGGCGGTCGACCCGTCGATGAGAGAGCGGCTCGGCCGCCGGCTGGCGCGCTATCAACGCCTCGGCGGCCAAGCCGGCACGATGCCGGAACTGCTTGAGCTGGCCGGTGACATCCTCGACCCGGTGGTGGCCGCGGAGGCGGCGCTCGGTTTTGACCCGCAGAACCTGGGGCTTGACGACGCGGCCGCGTTGCTGTTCCTGATGCAGGGGCCGGCCTGCCGGGACCAGATGATGCTGCAATTCGCCTTCGGAGAGACGGTCGGCCGCAACACGCACTGCCTCAACCTGCGGTATGCCATCCTGCAGCGAGCCACGGGACGGAGCCTGGACGACATCATCGCTGAGGAGCAGTCCGACGGACTCGACAGCCCGCACTCCCGGGTCACGAGCGACCTTATGCTCGGGCTCGGCCGGGAGCGCCCCGACCCCGAACGCATCGAGCCGGCGATCCGACTGCTGAAGGTGCTGGTCGCTCTGGCGCCGCGCACGGCCAGACCGGCGCCGCTGTGCATGCTGGCCTGGCTGTCGTGGGCGATGGGGCGCGGGTCGGTCGCCGGAATCTTCGTCGACCAGGCACTCGCCATTGACCGGCACTACGGCATGGCTGAGTTGCTCCACACCGTTTTCGGTTCGGGGCACCTACCAGACTGGGCGTTTGCGGTCCCTCCGGACGAACCCGAAAACGCCTGAGCGGAATGCCGCTATCGGACTTCCGGCGGCAGGTAACCAGCTTCAGGCATCCGGTTGGCCGTAGCGGCTACAGGTACTTGGGCGCCTCCGACAGCACGCCGTACAGGATGTCGCCGATCTCGCTGAATTCGGCCGGGCCGATGGTCAGCGGGGGAGCGAGCTGCACGACGGGGTCTCCGCGGTCGTCGGCACGGCAGTACAGCCCGGCCTCGAACAACGCCTTGGAGAGGTAGCCGCGCAGCAGGCGCTCAGACTCGGCGTCGTTGAAGGTCTCCTTGGTGACCTTGTCCTTCACCAGCTCGATTCCGAAGAAGTAGCCCTCGCCGCGCACGTCGCCCACGATCGGCAGGGCGAGCAGCTTCTCGAGCTCGGCCCGGAAAAGCGGCGAGTTCTCACGCACATTCTCGTTGAGCTTTTCCTCCTCGAAGATGTCGAGGTTGGCCATGGCCACGGCCGCGGAAACCGGGTGGCCACCGAAAGTGTAACCGTGATAAAAGGTCGTGTCACCGTGCTTGAAGGGCTCGTAGATGCGGTCGCTGATAATGGTGGCGCCGATCGGGGAGTAGCCGCTGGTCATGCCCTTCGCGCAGGTGATCATGTCCGGCTCGATCCCGAAGGTCGTGGACGCGAACATGTTGCCGATGCGTCCGAAAGCGGTGATGACCTCGTCGGCCACCAGCAGCACGTCGTACTGGTCGCAGATCTCGCGCACCCGCTTGAAGTAGCCGGGGGGCGGCGGGAAGCAGCCACCAGAGTTCTGCACGGGTTCCAGGAACACCGCGGCCACGGTCTCCGGGCCCTCGAACTGAATCATCTCTTCGATGCGGTTGGCGGCCCACAGGCCAAACTTCTCCACGTCGTCGCCGAGCCCGGAACCCAGCTCGTCGGCGCGGTAGAAGTTGGTGTTCGGGACGCGGAATCCGCCGGGGGTGACGGGTTCGAACATTTCCTTCATGGCCGGGATGCCCGTAATGGCCAAGGCGCCCTGCGGGGTGCCGTGGTAGGCCACGTTGCGGGAGATGACCTTGTGCTTGGTGGGGCGGCCCTGCAGCTTCCAGTAGTACTTGGCCAGCTTGAAGGCGGTCTCCACGGCCTCGCCGCCTCCGGTCGAGTAGAAGACCCGGTTGAGGTCGCCGGGCGCGTTTGCGGCCAGACGATCGGCTAGCTCGATGGCGCTCGGGTGGGCGTAGGACCAGATTGGGAAGAACGCGAGTTCCTCGGCCTGCTTCGCCGCCACCTGGGCAAGCCGCTTGCGGCCGTGGCCGGCGTTGACGGTGAACAGCCCGCTCAGGCCATCGATGTACCTCTTGCCGTTCGAGTCCCAGATGTGGTGGCCGACACCCTTGGTGATAATCGGCACGCCGTGGCCGCTTTCGAGCACGGACTGGCGCGAGAAGTGCATCCAGAGGTGGTCTTTCGCCTTCTGCTGCAGGGTGGCGTTCTCTGCATCCGTGTAAACGCGGGGTGTGGCCGACACCCCGGCTGTGGTGTCGCCGGTGCTGACGGTGGCAACTTCGGCGGCGACTGCGGTGACGGGCGCGGCGGAGTCGGTGGTGGCTGATGTGATTGTCATTTTTTTTTACCGTGTTCCCCAGTTGTAGAACTGCTTATGGAGTTTGAGATAAACGAAGGTCTCGGTGGAGCTGACGCCCTCGAGACCGCGGATCTGTGAATTGAGGAGGTCGATCAGTTCGTCGTCGTCCTCGCAGACAACTTCGACCAGCAGGTCGAAGGAGCCGGCCGTCAGGACGACGTAGTCGACGGCTGGAATGGCGGACAGCCGGTCCGCGAGCAGTCGAGTGTCCCCGGTCGCGCGGATGCCGATCATGGCCTGGCGGTAGAAGCCCAGCTGCATCGGGTCGGTGACGGCGACGACCTGCATGACGCCGGCATCCGTCAATTTCTGCACGCGCTGTCGCACTGCGGCCTCGCTCAGGCCCACCGCCTTGCCGATTTCGGCATACGAGCGTCGGCCGTCGGCCTGGAGCTGCTCGATGATCTTCTTCGAGACCTCATCCAGTGGTGCCGGCCTGCCCGCATTGCGCCCGTTTACGCTCATCCAGCGAGTATGCCAGCGGGAGGGACCTCAGGCAAGCGATTCCGCAGCAATTCACGTCAAACACAACGGAATCCTTGGAAGATTGTCTGGTTCAGGCTCGGTTCCCGCCGCTGGGATGATCGCTGCTGGCGAGGTTCCGCCGGCTCATCGAACCACTCGGGAGCTCCGTGAGAGCTCGCGACCTTCCCAATTTCGTCGACGGCGGCCATCGTGGATAACCAATTCGACGGAGATTTTGTTTGAAACAGCTGCTTCGGCGGGTTTAGGGCCGATCCAGCCAAAATCTCCGTCGAATTGGTTCGGGACAGAGTTGATCCTCGGCCTCGGCTCGGATCGACGTGGTGGCCGGAACGGACGTTCATCCCGCGCCGCGGTCCACTGCTCGCTTGCGTCTGCGGCGAGAGCAATCGCCTCGTCGCGGAGATGCCGTACGGCGGATTCACGCACTCCGGTACGGTAAAGACCTGTCGATGTATGTGCTCGAGGACTACACGCGAATCACGCACGCCATGTCGTAGATCGGCCACCGACCTGATCGGCCACTGAATCGGCGTCCGAATAATGATCGTCAACGTAACGGAAAGGCACCATTCCCGTGGGGCGCGTCGGATACGAAACCGGTCCCGGCACCGAAGCCGCCTGGACCTTCGTCGTGGGGCGCGGCTTCATCGCCGCCCTGCCCGCCGGCACCCCGGCGGGCATCACCCTGACCCTGGCCGCGCTCGTTACGGCACCCCACGTCGAAGCCGAAGAGCTCGTCGCCCTGTTGCCGCTCGGTGGCGAGCACGCCGTCGAGCACTTCGCGGTGATCGTTCAGCGCGCTCCCACGGACGAGGACGGCGTCCCCGTCTCCGTGATCGTTCGCGGCGAGGTTGCGGTCGACGTGTACTCGGTCGGTGGGTCGCGCCGGTTCTCGGACGTCAGCATTCGCCCCTGGCTGTTGGCCGACTTCCTGGCCGTGACCGGGTTCACGGTGGGTTCCACCGGGCGACCCGTGGCCTCCTCGCGCGCCCTCGACTCCGGCCGGCCATTCGGGCTCGGATCCGTGCTCGCGAACACCCTGTTCTGGTCGTTCGCGGAGCACAGCCAGGCCGAGTCAGCGCAGGCCGACGCAGCGCAGGCCGACGCTGCGCTGACTGACGACTCACCTGCCGACGATGCCACGATCGTGCGCTCCGGCGCCGCGGGCCGCGCGGCGGATGCCGACACCGTTCTCGCCCGCCCGGCCGGGGCCGACACCCTGATCTCCGACGTCCGGGCGCCCGGGCAGCCCGGGCCTGCGGCCGGCGCACGGGCCCGGGCCGCCGAGGCTCGCTTCGCGTTCCGGCTGCCGAACGGGGAGGAGATCCCGCTGGACCTTCCCTGCCGGCTCGGTCGCCGACCGCGAGCGCCGCGCATCAGTGCCGCCGCGCCGGTGCGGCTGATCGAGGTTGCCTCGCCCACCTCCGCCGTCTCCGGCACCCACGTGGAAATACGACAGGAGGGCGGCTCTATCGTCGTCACCGACCTCGGTTCCACGAACGGCACCGTGGTGGCTCCGCCACGCGGGCGCAGGCAACGGCTTCATTCCGGCCAATCGCTCGCAGTGCTGCCCGGTACGACGGTGCACTTAGGGGACGGTAATATCATCGAGATCCTCCCCGCAGCCGGCAACACGCCCGGTCAGTAATCGCGCGGCAATTTCGGAAGGCACAACCGTGACCCAGATTGGTCAAGGCTCAACCGGTTCCATCGTCGTACTTCCGTCGGTGCAGAAAACCGTGACGCTGGCCTGGGCGGCGATCACCGACACCGGGCACCGCCGCCAGATCAACGAAGACAGCCTCGTCGCCGAAATTCCCGTCTTCGCGGTCGCCGACGGCATGGGCGGTCACTCCGCTGGCGACGTCGCCAGCGCCGCCGTCGTGACCCGGCTGGCCGAGCTCGCCGGAACGGACCACGTCGAAGCGGAGGCGATCAACGACGCGCTCAGCCGTTCCGTCGTCGACATGGCCTCGGGCGAGGGTGTGACCGACCTTGGCACCGGAACGACCGTGACGGGCGCCGCGCTGGCCGTCGTCTCCGGCGAGCCGCAGTGGATCGTGTTCAACATCGGCGACTCCCGGGTGTACCAGCTCACCTCCGGCGTGCTGGAGCAGGTCACCACCGACCACTCCGTGGTCCAGGAACTCGTGGACGCGGGCCGGATCACCAGGGACGAAGCGGATGTGCACCCGCACGGCAACATCGTCACCCGCGCCGTGGGCTTCCACGAACCACCCGTGCCCGACTATCGCATCCGCCCCCTCCAGGCCGGGATGCGGCTCCTGATCTGCTCCGACGGCCTGACCAAGGAGCTGACGGCATACGGCATCCGTCATTTCTTGATCTCCAACCCTCGGGCGGATGACGCGGCCAGGGCTCTCTTGGAAGCCGCGCTCGACAACGGCGGCCGCGACAATGTCACGGTGATCGTGCTCGACGTGATCACCGTCAGCGATGTCGTACCCCCAGAGTTGGGGTAGCTTTCTACCGCCCGTCCGGCAGCGAGACACCTAAAATTAGGGAGCGCCTGTCGAGTCACCCGGTCGATATGCGCCTATTCACGCACGACCCGCACTGATGATGACACCGGGAGGCGACATGGCACGGCGCTTACCCTCCACGCCGCCGAACCTGCCGGGATTCTCCTATCTCCGTCCGCTCGGATCCGGCGGTTTCGCCGACGTGTTCCTCTACGAGCAGAACATGCCCAGGCGCCAGGTCGCGGTCAAGGTACTCCTGTCCGAGATCGTCAACGACCACGTGCGCCAGCTGTTCCAGGCCGAGGCCAACCTGATGGCCCAGCTGAGCTCGCATCCGTCGATTCTCACGGTTTTCCAGGCGAGCGTCTCCGCGGACGGACGACCGTATCTCGTCATGGAGTACTGCTCCTCGACCCTCAGCCAGCGCTACCGCTTTGAACCGCTCTCGGTGCCGGATACCCTGCGGATCGGTGTGAAGATAGCGAGCGCCGTCGAGACCGCGCACCGGTCCGGGGTGCTCCACCGGGACCTGAAGCCGTCCAACATCCTGGTCACCGCGTATGGGCACCCGGTGCTGTCGGACTTCGGGATCGCCGCCACCCTCGGCGAGGCCGAGAGGAGCGACGCCATCGGGCTCTCCATTCCGTGGTCGGCCCCTGAGGTGCTGCTCGGCGAGATCTCCGGGTCGGTCGCCTCGGAGGTGTGGTCGCTCGGCGCCACCCTCTACTCGCTCTTGGTCGGTATGTCCCCGTTCGAAGTGGCCGGTACCGAGAACGGTTCGGCCCAGATGATGGCCCGCATCAACAAGGCCCGCGTGCCGCCGCTCGACCGCGCCGACGTGCCGGCCCGGCTCGGCGCCATCCTGAATCGCTCGATGTCGCGGCGGCCGGAACTGCGGCAGCCGAGCGTGCTGGAACTCATCCGAGAGCTTCAATCGGTGGAGGCCGAACTCGGTCTCGCGCAGACGCCCCTCGAGGTGGAGCAGGACGGCTGGGCCGTCGCTGCCCTCGCCGACCAGGAGGACCGGACCCGGATCACGGGCATCAACTCAGTCGACGCCTACGCCGGCCGCCGCCGCCGGAAGGCGTCGCCAACCGGCCTCGGCGCGCGCTCGGCGACCTCGGCACTGCTGAGTACCGGGCAGCTGACCACCGGCCCGCAGGGGGACACTGTGACCACCCGGCCCAAGAAGCGGAGGCGCACGCTCACGGTATGGGGACTCGTGTCTGCGGCGGTGATCATCGTGGGACTCGCGACCACGGCGGCGACCGTGCTGGTGACCCAGGCCGGCACCGGCATCCCTCTGGTCAGTGATGTGGATGGCGCGCTCCGCTCTGGAACCATCGTGTTCAGCTGGTCCGACCCCGGGGTCCGGGACGGCGACACCTTCGTGGTGACCCTGCGCAGCGGTCAGAGCAGCATCCAGCGGGGAACGGAATTCCGGGTCGACCCGCAGGGACAATCTCGGGTCTGTGCGACCGTCACGGTCAACCGGGACGGCAAGCTCGGCGCTCCGAGCGGGGAAAAATGCGTCGACACCCGCCTTCCGGGCGCGTCCGGCGGCGCCGGGTGATCCGTCGCTGGCTCGCCCGCCACCGCTCGCTCTTCGCCACCGCGCTCAGCGGCACCGTGGTCGTGGCCGTCATTGCCACCGTGGCCATCGCCTCCGGTGGATACACCGCGCAGCGCCTCGACCTCGGAGACGCGGCCGTCTGGGTGAGTAACGAGGCCCGCCAGGTCGTCGGGCGAGCCAATACGGCCGTCTTCGAACTGAACACGGTGGTCAGCGCCGGAAGCACCAGCCTCGACGTGGTGCAACGGGGCGCCACCGTGCTGGTGCTGGACCGTGGCAACAGCGCCCTCGACATCCTCGACCCCGCGACTGCGGAGGTGGCCGACAGCGTGGCCCTGCCGCCGGACGCTGCCTCGGTCTTCTTGGCCGGCGACCGGGCGGTGGTCACCGCGAACGGCGACGTCTGGAGCGTGGCCGCGAGCCAGCTGTCCGAGTTCGACAGCACCACCGAGCCGACGCTGGCCTTCGGTGCCGGCTCCGTGGTCAGCCTCGACGAGGCCGGCGTGCTGTTCGCCTTCACGCCGGCGACGGGGGAACTCTCCCAGGTCGACCTGCTCACCGCGGACACCATTACCAGCACGGTCACGCTCACGGCCGGCGAAAAGGATGACCGCTACCAGCTGACCAGCGTCGACGGCCGGTGGGCGCTGCTCAACGCGTCGAGCCGGCGACTGTTCCAGGCGGAGGGGGTTGAAGACCTGTCCGGGAGCATCCGTTCCGGGGATGAGCCCGTCCTGTCGGAGCCGAGCGTGACGGGCGACCGCGTTCTCATCGCCCACCGTGAGGGGCTCATTGCGGTGCCCCGTGCCGGCGGACGCCTGACTCCGCTCGTCACCGGCCGGAGCGGGGACGCCGCCGCGCCCGTACAGGACGCCTACTGCGCCCATGCCGCCTGGTCGGACGGCACCGTCTGGCGCGACTGCGCGGCGGCCGGCGCGGAGGGCGGCGCCGGAAGCGACGGCGCCACCGCCACCCTGTCCGGCGTCGCCGGGGACGCCCGGCTGGCCTTCCGCCGGAACGGAACCGGACTCGTGCTGAACGACGCCCGCAACGGCACGACCTGGGCAGTGCAGCAGGGCAACGAACTGATCGACAACTGGGCCGAACTGATCGACACCGACCCCGATCAGCAGCAGGTCGAGCAGGCGGCTGACGACACCCCGCCGGAGTTCGAGAAGTCCCAGGTGCCACCCGTCGCTGTCGACGACGCTTTCGGCGGCCGGCCGGGACGCACCGTCACCCTGCCCGTGCTGCTCAACGACTTCGACCCCAACGGCGACGTGCTGGTGATCTCGGCGCTCACCCCCGTGCCCGAGTCGGCCGGGCGGCTCGAGCTCGTGGCGGACACTCAGCAGGTGCAGCTGACCCTCACGCCGGAGGCATCCGGATCACTGAGCTTCGACTACATCATCGACGACGGGCGCGGCGGGAGCGCCTCGGCCACGGTCACGGTCGCGGTGCGCTCCCCCGAGGAGAACGCCGCACCCGTGCAGGCCCGCACGACGAACACCACGGTGCGCGCCAATGGACGGGTGACCACGGCGGTGCTGGGCGACTGGGTCGACCCGGACGGCGACCCGTTCTATCTGGCGGCGGCGACCGCGCCCGCACCGGACCAGATCAGCTTCACGCCGGCCGGGTCCGTCGTCTACACGGATGCCGGCGCGGGCGGGGGCGCGAAAACGGTGGGCCTCACCGTCTCCGACGGCCGTGCCGGCGGGGCCGGCGCGCTCTCGGTGATGGTGCGGCCGAGCGGCTCGGTGCCCATCGTCGCCGAGGCGTTCGTGGTGCTTGCGACCGCCGGCAGCGAGGTGGCCGTGTCGCCGCTGGAGCATGTGCGCGGCGGATCGGCGCCGCTGCGCCTGAGCAGCGTGCCGGCCAAACCCGAGGTGAACATCACCGCGGACTTCGACGCCGGCACCTTCCGGTTGCAGAGCAGCGTGGTGGGGGTGCACGAGATCGAGTACGCGGTGACGGATGGCGAACTCACCGCCACCGGACGCATCCGCGTCAACGTGACGGCCGCGCCCGACGCCAGCAGCGCCCCCGTCACCGTGCCGCACACCGCCTTCATCCGCGGCCAGCAGGCCACCCTCGTGGACGTGCTCGCCACGGACTCCGATCCGGCCGGTGGGGTACTTTTGGTGACGGGTATCACGGATGTCCCCGCCGACAGCGGACTTCGAATCGAGATCCTCGACCAGCGCATCCTGCGCGTGACCCTGACCAAACCCCTCGAGGGCGGCACGGCCGTGTTCGGCTACCGGGTCAGCAACGGCCTCGCCGACGCCGCGGGCACGGTGACCGTGATCGAGATCCCGCCGCCGGCCCAGAAGCAGGCCCCGATCGCCGTGCCGGACTCGATCTCCGTGCGCGTCGGCGACGCCATCGACATCCCCGTGCTCGCGAATGACGAGCATCCCGAGGGCGACACCCTCACCCTGGCGCCGGAGCTCGCGACCGAACTGCCCGCCGGCGGCGGTCTGCTCTTCGTCTCGGGTCGGGTGCTGCGGTTCCTGGCGCCGGACACGGCCGGCAACGTCACCGCCGTCTACCGAGTGAACGCCCCGGACGGCCAGTTCGCGAACGCCGAGGTCAGCATCGCGGTGCGGGAAGCCGATCCCACCTCGAACAGCGCCCCCGTGCCGAAAACCGTGACGGCCCGCGTGCTCGCCGGGGACACGGTGAGCATCCCGATCCCGCTCTCCGGCATCGACCCCGACGGCGACTCCGTGCAACTGGTCGGCCAGGAGACCAGTCCGGAGAAGGGGTCGGTCACGGTCACAGGCGTGGACTCGCTCGACTACACGGCCGGGGAGTACTCGGCCGGCACGGACACGTTCAGTTACTCGGTGGTCGACGCGCTCGGGGCCCGGGCCGTCGGCACCGTGCGGGTGGGGATCAGCCCGCGCCTCGACGGCGCCCGCAACCCGGTCGCCACTCCGGACGAAGTCGTGGTGCGCCCCGGCAGTACGATTGCCGTGCGGGTGCTCGGCAACGACTCCGACCCCGACGGCGGCACCCTGAGCATCACCGGCGTGGAGGCGAGCGGCCAGGCGAGCGGCGAGGCCGACTCGGGCACCGCCGTCGTCGACGGCGACACCGTGGCCGTGACCTCACCCGTGACACCGGGCCGCTACGGCTTCATCTATGAAATCCAGAACGTGCGGGGCGGAACGAGTTCCACCTTCCTCACGGTCGTGGTCCGCGAGGACGCCCCGCGCTCGCGTCCGGATGCACGCGACACCCACGTGCCGCTGTCCGACGTGCTCGAGGCCCGGACCGTCGACGTCGACGTGCTGGCCAACGTCTTCTTCGCGGAGGGGCCGGCAACCGCATTGGCTCTGACGGTGCCCGAGCGTTTCTCGGGAATCGCCGAGGTGACGCCGGCCCGGCGCATCCGGGTCACGGTGGGCTCGACCAGCCAGATCATCCCGTTCGCGGTGACGCACCCGGAGGACGCGAGCATCGTGTCCTACGCGTTCATCTGGGTTCCCGGGACCGACGACGCCCTACCCCAGGTGCGCCGCGGTGCCCCGCCGCTGACCGTGCAGAGCGAGGCGCTGCTCTCCATCGACATCAACGACTACGTCGTCGCGGTCGGCGGAAAAAAGGTGCGCCTCACCGACCGCAGCCTCGTGCGGGCGACGCATTCGGACGGGGCCGACCTGGCCCGGAACGACACCGGCCTCGCGTTCACGAGCACCGACAAATACTTCGGGCCGGCGTCCATTTCGTTCGAGGTCACCGACGGTTCGGGGCCTGAAGACCCGGATGGGCGCACGGCGACCATCGTGCTGCCCATCGAGGTCACGCCCCGCGAGAATCAGCCGCCCGGTTTCAATGGAGCGGTGCTCGAGTTCGAGCCCGACCAGGAGAAGGTCATCGACCTGACCCGACTCACCAGTTACCCGTATCCGAACGACCAACCTGAGCTGGCGTACACCGTGCTCGACCCGCTTCCGACCGGTTTCAGCTACGCGCTCGACGGGCAGACGCTCACCCTGCGCGCCACGGAATCCACCCCGAAGGGCGCGCGGAGCACGATCACGATCGGCGTGCGCGACGGCGTTCAGGAGGGCCGAGCCGGCCGGATCGACCTGCGCGTGGTCGCGTCAATGCGACCCGTCGCCATCCCCGTGACGGATGCCGCGGTCGCTCCCCGCGGTCGCACGACCGTCGTCGACGTGCTCGCGAACGACGGCGCCACCAACCCATTCCCGTCCGTGCCGCTGCGCGTGCTCGCGGTGCGCGGCCTGGACGGCGGCGCCGTTCCGGCCGGGGTGAGTATCACGCCCAGCACGGACCGAAGCCGGCTGTCGGTCCGGGTGTCCTCGGACGCCGCGCCGACCGACCTGACCCTGCAGTACCAGGTGGCCGACGCGACGAACGACCCTGCCCGCTACGCCTGGGGCACCGTGCGCATCTCGGTGCAGGACAAACCCGACCCGGTGTCCAGCCTGCGCGTCACCGGCTTCTTCGATCGGGGCCTGTCCTTCTCGTTCAACGCCGGGGCCTTCAACAACTCGGCGATCACCGGGTATCAGATTTCCCTCCTCGACGCCGCGTCGGGGGCCGTGCTGTCCACCTCGCTCTGCTCAGCGACCTCCTGCCAGGTCGCGACGCCCGGCAACGGCCAGGGCAATGCTCTGCGTGTGTCGGTTGCCGCGCAGAACGGGATCGGGCTGTCCGAGGCGACCATGCTGTCCGATCGGGTGTGGTCCGACTCGGTGCCGACCGCGCCGACCGGCCTGGTTGCGGAGCCGCTCGACGGCGGGCTGCGCCTGCGCTGGAACACGGTTGCCCCGGTGGGCGGCGGGACGGCGATTCGCGGCTATTTGGTGACCCGGAACGGCGCCGTCCAGGAGGAGGTCAGCGCTTCCGGATCGAGTTGCGCGGCGGGAACCTGCTCCGTCGACGTGATGGGCCTCGTTAACGGCGTGAACACCCCCTTCACGGTCAGCGCCCGCAACGACGCCTACCCGGCCCTGGCCGGTTGGAACAGCGCGGCCGGGAGTGCGACGCCGTTCGGCCCGGCCCGCGCCGGCGCGATCACGGCCAGCGCGGCCGACGCCGCCGGAGCGGTGACCGTGACGTGGGACGGGTTCGACGGCCGCGGCGCCCTCATCGGCGGCTACTTCGTGCAGCGGCTGCGCGAAGATCAGGTTCCGACGGGTGCGCAGGCGTGCACGGTGTCCGCGTCGGGGGAGCTTCAGCCACCGACAGAGGGCGGCATCGTCGCCCAGCAGAAGGCGCTCGGCGGCGACGCGAACAGCACCGTGTTCGACAGCCTCCTCGCGGACAACGGCCGCTACTACTTCGCCGTCTGGGGGTACAACAAGGCCGGCTGCGCCCCGACGGCGGTGGCGAGCGTTCTCGTGCGCCCGGCGCCCGGACCGGTCACCGATGTGCAGAGCACCATGGCGGCGCGGGGCGATGCCTGGGATCTGCGCGTCGACGGGATCAACCCGAGTGCGGGCATCCGGGACTACCGGCTGCGCGCGGTCGACGGCTCCGGCGGGTTCGTTCCGAGATCCGAGGTCGTCTTCAGCGGGGCCGGCTGGCCGCGCGAACTTCTGAGTCTCCCGTTCGGTGAGATTGTGCGTTATCAGGTTTCGGCCTGTACCGACTGGGGCTCGTGCGGGCCGTGGTCGGGCACGCTGACCGCGCCCGAGGCCTCCGTCAGCTTCACCGTGACCGGGCTTGCCTACGACCCGGCCACCGGAGTCATCAGCTGGACCAACGGGCCTCAGAACAACGGCCTTCCCGCCGCCTACAGCTGCTCGGTGCCCGGCGACGCCACGGTGACCCCGCGGGATGCCGACTCCCCGAACACCTGCAGGTTCGGCACCGACGCGCCGCCCCCGCCGGCCGGCGCCGTGCTTCTGGCGCTGACCGTGAATAATCAGACCTATACCTATGCGCCGTGAACCAACGAAAGTGATCACCCCATGACGATGACCGCGGAGCAGGCGGCCCAGTTCGCCGACGTTTTCGACCGACTGGTGACCGGGGTCGAGCAGGTGCTGCTGGGCAAGCACCACGTCATCCGGATGTCGTTCACCGCGCTTCTCAGCGGCGGACACCTGCTGCTCGAGGATGTGCCCGGCACCGGCAAGACCTCGCTCGCGCGCGCCATCGCACAGAGCGTGCGTGGTACCAGCAACCGGGTGCAGTTCACCCCCGACCTGCTGCCGGGCGACATCACCGGAGTGAGCATCTACGACCAGCGCAGCGGGGCGTTCGAATTCCACCGCGGGCCGGTCTTCGCCAACATCGTGCTGGCCGACGAGATCAACCGGGCCAGCCCGAAGACCCAGGCCGCGCTGCTCGAGGTGATGGAGGAGGGTCAGATCACCGCCGACGGCGTCACCCACCCGGTGGCGGCCCCGTTCATGGTGATCGCCACCCAGAACCCGATCGAGCAGGCCGGCACATACCGGCTACCCGAGGCGCAGTTGGACCGATTCATCATGAAGGCCTCCATCGGCTACCCGGACCACGCCTCGACCATTCGCATCCTCGAAGGTGCCGGGCAGCGCGCGCACGAGGTGACCGTGCCTCCGGTGGTGTCCGCGGCGACCGTCGTCGAACTCGCCGCCCTGGCCCGCACCGTCTACGTCGACGCCACCATCAACGACTACGTGGCGCGACTGATCGACGGCACCCGCACGAGCTCCGAGGTACGTCTGGGCGTCAGCGTGCGCGGGGCGCTCGCGCTGATCCGCACCGCGAAGACCCTCGCCGCCGCGAACGGCCGCCACTACGTGGTGCCCGACGACATCAAGGAGCTGGCTGACGCCGTGCTCGCGCACCGGCTCGTGCTCGACCCCGAAGCCGAATTCGACGGCGTCACCGCCTCCAGTGTGATCGCCCGGGTGCTGATCGAGACTCCGCCGCCCAGCGACAGGCAGGCTGCGTGACGCAGATCGTGCCGGGTCCGGGCGCAGGCACAGCTACCGCGCCTGCGCTGCTCGCGCCCGCGCCGCCCGCTACTTCGCCG
Source organism: Cryobacterium sp. M23 (assembly GCF_002929655.1). NCBI lineage: Bacteria > Bacillati > Actinomycetota > Actinomycetes > Micrococcales > Microbacteriaceae > Cryobacterium > Cryobacterium sp. M23. Next base: position 27,056 of record NZ_PJJV01000066.1, on the reverse strand, counting down.
GTCGCAGTCTCCGGTGACGGCCGGCTGGCCGACTTCGTCGCGGCGGGAGTCCGGTTCGGGTTGGAATGCGGTGCTCGTGTCGCCGGCGCCCTGCGTGCGGTCTTGTCCGTGGTCACCCCGCTCGGCTGGGCCGTCCTGGCGGTCGTGGGGGTCTCGTTCCTGTTCGGCTATGCGCTGGGCTGGACCGAGCTGATCGTGATCGGCTGGGCCGGGCTCGTGCTCCTGGTGGCGGCATCCTGTTTCCTGATCGGTCGGAACGCGTTCGAGATCCACCTGCACCTGCCCGTGGATCGGGTGGTCGTGGGGGAGCGGGTGCCCGGCCAGGTGAGCGTGCGGAACCCGACCCGCCGGAGGGTGCCGGGCGTGGGCGTCGAGGTGCCGGTCGGCTCCGGGCTGGCCGAATTCTCGATGCCGAGCCTCGCCCGCGGCGAGGACTTCTCGGACGTCTTCATCGTGCCGACCCGCAGACGCGGCGTGATCCCGATCGGTCCGGTGCGGACGGCGCGCGCCGACCCGATCGGGCTACTGCGCCGGGAGATCGTCTGGGCCGAACAGGTCTCGCTGTTCGTGCACCCGCGCACGGTCTCGATCCCGAGCATGAGCACGGGCTTCATCCGCGACCTTGAGGGCAATCCCACCCGTGACCTGACCAACAGCGACGTCTCGTTCCACGCGCTGCGCGAATACGTGCCCGGGGATGAGCGGCGCACCATCCACTGGAAGAGCACCGCGAAGACCGGCCGCTACATGGTGCGCCAGTTCGAGGAATCCCGCCGCAGCCACCTCATGGTCGCTCTCAGCCTGGCGCAGTCCGACTATGCCGGCGAGGACGAATTCGAGATGGCCGTCAGCGTCGCCGGCAGCCTGGGGGTGCGGGCCATCCGCGACGCGCGCACGGTCTCCGTTGTCGCCAGTGCGGTGCCGCCGGACTCCAGCCGACGACGGATGCCGGGACTCCGTCCGCTGAGCACCCTCACCCGCACCCGGCTGCTCGACGATCTCAGCGGCGTGAAACGCTCCCTGGCCGCCCTGCCGGTCAGCGAGCTGGCCAGGGCCGCAGCGGACACCGTGGCCGGCATCTCGGTGGCCTTCCTGGTGTGCGGGTCGGCCACCACCCTCACCCAGGTGCGCACGGCCGCCAGCCGTTTCCCGGCCGGCGTCGACGTGGTCGCCGTGATCTGCGCCCCGGAGACCGTCCCCAGCCTCCGCCGCGTGGCCGACCTGAGCGTGCTCACCATCGGCTACCTCGACGACCTGCAGCACAGTCTCGCCCGAACGAAGGCGGCATGAGCGCGCGGGGGATGAGGAGGGGCGGCGCGCGCCGAGGCGGGATGGCGGTCCGCGGCATCCGTCTGGACTGGCGCTTCATCGTCGGCAACACCGTCGGGCTGCTCCTGGCGACCCTGATCGCGAGCGCCTCGCTCTGGCCGGCCTATCAGAGCCGCGAGTTCATCGTGCTGGTCGGCGTCACCTTCGGGCTGGGTACCGTCGTCGCCATACTGGGGGCGCTGTTTCGCTGGGGCACCTGGCTGGTGGCGCTTTCCACCGTGGGGCTCTACCTACTCGCCGGGGTGCCACTGGCCGTTCCCGGTCGGGCGGTGCGCGGCATCCTGCCCACCCCGGACGGCCTGCTCGACCTGCTGGCCGCGACCGCGCTGAGCTGGAAACAGCTCGTCACCATCGTGCTTCCGGTCGGTTCCTATCAGGCGCTGCTCGTGCCCGCCTTCATCCTGGTGCTGCTCAGCACCGTGATCGGGCTGTCGGTCGCCCTCCGCGCCCCGGTCGGCGAGCTCGGCACACTGGCCCCCGCCATCCTGTTCGTCAGCGGCATCGTGCTGGGCCCGACGGTCGCGACCATGCCGATCGGAACCGGTCTCGGCCTCTTCGTCGTGCTCCTGTTCTGGCTGCTCTGGTTTCGCTGGATGCGCCGCCGTTCCGGCGTGCGGCTCGCCCTGCAGCAATCCCGCCGCAGCACGGCGTCGTCGTCCGACCGGCGGCTCGCGGCGGCCCGCGGGCTGGTCAGCGCAGCCGTGATCGTGGCGGTGGCGATCGCCGCCGGAACCGGGGCCGCGGTCGTGCTGCCGGCCGACGTGCCGCGCGACGTGCTGCGCGCTCGGGTGCAGCAGCCGTTCGACCCTCGGGCCTACCCGAGCCCGCTGAGCGAATTCCGCGGTTACCTGCAGGCCGGACGGGCGGATGCGGTGCTCCTCGAGGTGACCGGCCTCCCGAGCGGCGGCCGCCTCCGCTTGGCCACCCTGGACAGCTACGACGGGATCGTCTACTCGGTCGGCAGCGACCAGGTCAGCAGCGCGTCCGGCTCCTTCACCCGGCTGCCGGACCGTCTCGACCAGTCCCTGGTCGACGGCGACCCGGCCACCCTCACGGTGACCGTCGAGGGCTACACCGGCGTCTGGGTGCCCGGCGCCGGCCAGCTCGAACGCATCACGTTCAACGGCCCCACCCGGATCCTGCGCTCCGACTCCTTCTATTACAACGACAACAGCGGCACGGCCGCGGTGCTCACCGGGCTGGTCCGGGGCGATGGTTACCAGAGCGTGGGCGTCATCCCGCGGTCACCGGACAGCCTGGCCGACCTGCGCCCCGGCAGCGCCGTGCTGCCTGCGCCCGCTGTTCTGCCGGACGAGGTCGAACAGGCGCTCGCCCGCTACGTGCAAGCCGGCGACCCGCCCGGTGTGCAGCTGCAGGCCATGCTCGACGGCCTGAAAACGGATGGTTACATCAGCCACGGCATCCTCCCGGACGAACCGGCGAGCCGGTCCGGGCACGGCGCCGACCGCATCAGCGAGCTGTTCACCGACCAGCCCATGCTCGGTGACGCCGAGCAATACGCCGTGGCCGCGGCCCTGATGGCGCGCCGGCTCGGCTTCCCGGCCCGGGTCGTCATCGGCTTCGTGCCGCAGGCGGCCGCCGGCGCCGAGGCCGCCTCCGGGGCCGAGGCGGTCCCCATCGTCGGTTCCGACATCTCGGCGTGGATTGAGGTTTCCTCCACCGAGGGCTGGGCCACGATCGATCCGAACCCGGCCGTGCGGGACATCCCGGCTCGGGCCCCCGATGACCCGTCGGTGGTTTCCCGGCCGCAGTCGGTTGTGCCCCCGGCCCTCCCCGACCCGGTGGAACTGCGCGAGCCAGCCCCGCCGGAGAGCACCAGCGACGACCCGCCGGAACCGCTCAACCCGCTGCTGGTCTTCCTGCTCGCCGCGGCGACCATCGCCGCCTGGACGCTCCTCGGTCTCGGCGTGCTGATCTCGCCCCTCCTGCTGATCGCCCTGGCCAAAGCACGCAGGCGGCAGCTGCGCCGCACCCGGTCCACACCGCTCGACCGGATTCGGGGCGGCTGGCGAGAATTCACCGACGCCGCCGTGGACCATGGCATCGATGTTCCGGTGGGGGCCACCCGCACGGAACTGGCCGCGCTGGTGCCGGGAGCGGAACCTCTGACACTGGCGGTCGCCGTTGACCGTGCCGTGTTCTCCCCGGAACGGCCGGGCAATGCCGCCGCCGAGGACGTGTGGACCGCGGTCACCGACCTACGTCGCTCGCTCAACGCGGGGAGCAGGCGCACCGATCGGCTTCGGGCCCTCGTGTCGTTGCGTTCGCTGGGTCGGTACGCTGGAGGGGAATCCGTTCGCCGAACTGCCCCGAGCGGGAGCGGCCCTGCACCGGGAGGAGCCCGCCCATGAACTGTCTGATCTGCGGTGCGCAGCTTCCCGTCGGCGCCATGTTCTGCGGCGAATGCGGCAGCTCGAGCACGGCCACCCCGCTAACCCGGAAGCGACCGGACCCGCGGCCCAGCGACACAACGGTCATCCTGCCGCTCCGTCGGCGCTCCGTGATCTCGGTGCCGGTCGTGTCGGTGCCGGTCGTGTCCGCCCCGGTCGAGGTGCCGGTCGTGTCCGCCCCGGTCGAGGCTCNGGTCGAGGTGCCGGTCGTGTCCGCCCCGGTCGAGGCTCCCGCCCCAGTGCCGCTCCAGGCTCCGGAACCCGCCCCCGCCCCTACCGCGTCCCTGTTCGTGCTCCAGTTCAGCACGGGGGAGACGATCTCGGCCCTCGGCACCGGCCTGATCGGTCGCCGGCCGCTGCCCCAGCCGACCGAACGCGTCGACATCCTGGTGCAGATCAACGACCTCGGCCGTTCGGTGTCGAAGAGCCACCTCGAGTTCGGCCAGCACGACGGCGAGTTCTGGGTCAGTGACCGGTACTCGGGCAATGGCACCATCATCCGTCGCCCGGATGCGGTGGCGGTGCGCTGCGAACCCGGCCGGCGCTATCTGGTGCCGCGTGGTTCCCGGGTCGAGATCGCGGACCAGTTCTTCATCCTCAAATAGTCCCTCACCAACTGACCCCTCCCCGGCCAGATGAGTGTGCCCAATGACCGTGGGCGCTGAAGGTCCGCGGATTGGAGTGTTCCGCGGCGGTTATGCCCGGTGCCGGTGCCGGTGCCGGTGCCGCGCCGCTGCCGCCGCCGAGCCGACGCCGCTGCCGCCGCCGAGCCGACGCCAACGCGGACGCAGTCGACCCGAACGAATTCGACGGAGATTTTGCTTAAAACAGCCCGAAATACTTTGCAAAAGCAGTTACAAACGAGATTCTCCGTCGAATTCGTTCGACGCTGTGAGCGATGCAACCGATCGATCCGGACTCACTCAGCCGGCCCCTCCCCAACCCGGCCGGCCGTCATCCCGGGACGGATGCCGGCGCGCGCGGTCGCGCCTGCCTCCGGAGTGATGGACTGATGCGGTGATCCGAGCCGATGTCCCGCTGACCCTCCCCACCCGCCCTGCCGCCCTGCCGCCGCTTGGCTTCCCGCTCATCGCAAGCGTGGCGCCGCTGGCCGCGGCCGGGGCGATCTGGCTGATCACGGGCTCAGCCTTCGTGCTGATCTTCGCGGTGCTCGGCCCGGTCATCGCCGTGGCCGGCATGCTCGACGCGCGGCGCACGGGCCGCCGCGCCCGGCGCACCAACGCCCTCGACCAGGAGCAGGCACTGGCGACACTGCGGGCCGAGGTGGCCCTGCGCCATGAGGAGCTGCTTCGCGCGCACTGGCGGCGCACGCCCTCGGCCAACAGCATCGTCGCCGCCCCGCACGCCGCCATCCGTTGGACCGGTTCGGGAGCAGACGTGAGCCTGGGCTCCGGTGCGGTGCCCAGCGGGCTACGCCTCGACGGCGGCGCCGCTCCCGACGAGCATCGCGACGTGCGCGACTGGGCTGCCGCGCTCACCGAGGCACCGATCGACGCCGATGCCGGCGGTGGTATCGGCATCGTCGGACCGCTGTCGCTCGGGCAGGCGCTGGCCCGCGGGCTGCTGGTGCAGCTGGCCTGCTCCCTGGCTCCAGACCAGGTCGGACTCACCGTGCCTGATCGCGGTTGGGAATGGGCGGTCGCCCTCCCGCACGACACCGGGCAGTCCTGCGCCCGCCGCCTCGTGATCTGCCAGGCGCCGTCGGGCGGGGCACCCCTGGGCGGGGCACCCCCGGGGTCGGGGTTGGTCGTCGCCCTGGCCGGGACTCTCGCCGAATTGCCGTGGGGCTGCGCCACCATCGTGCGGGTGCAGGGTCCCGGCCGGGCTGAGGTGCTGCGCTCCAGCGTGCACGCCTGGGGAAGTGGCTTCCGGCCCGAGCTGATTACCGTCGAACAGGCGATCGTGGTCGCCCGCGTGCTAAGCGCCCGGGCCGCGGCGGCTGGATTGGTCCAGAATGCGCGGCGGGTCCCCGCATCCGTTGCCCTTGGTGAGCTCTCCGGCTTCCAGCCCGGGAATCGGGCACCGCATGGGCAGCCCCAATCGCCGAACCTGCGTTGCGTCATCGGGGTGGGAGAAGCGGGGGAGGTGTCGCTCGACCTGGTCGGGGCAGGGCCGCACGCGGTCGTCGGCGGCACGACCGGCAGCGGCAAAAGCGAACTGCTGGTGACCTGGGTGGCGGCGATGGCGGCGGCGGCCGGCCCCGACGAGGTGACGTTCCTGCTGGTCGATTTCAAGGGTGGGGCCGCGTTCGCCCCGCTCTGCGCCCTTCCACACTGCGTGGGTCTGATCACCGACCTGGACGTGCACCAGGCCGCCCGGGCGCTGGACAGCCTGGCCGCCGAGCTGCGGTACCGCGAACGCGTACTCGGGCGTGCCGGCGCGCGTGACATCGTGGACCTGCGGAGGCAGGATGCCGGCGGGGCGCTTCCGCGGCTCGTGATCGTGGTCGACGAATTCGCGACCATGCTCACCGCATTCCCCGACCTGCACGCTCTGTTCGTCGACATAGCCGCGCGGGGCCGGTCGCTGGGCGTGCACCTGATCCTCTGCACCCAGCGGCCCACCGGTGTGGTGCGTGACGCCCTGCTCGCCAACTGCACGCTGCGGGTGTCGCTGCGGGTGAACAACCGCGCCGACAGCGTGGCGGTGCTGGGCACGGATGCGGCCGCGGCCCTCGGCGCGGACCAAGCCGGCCGCTGCCTGATCGGCGCGGACTCCTCGGGGCCCGTGCTCTGCCAGGTGGCGACGACCTCGCCGCGCGAGATCCGCTCCCTCGCAGCCGCGGACGCCGATGCGCCGAACCCTCGGCGCCCCTGGCTCGACCTGCTACCTCAGACGGTAAGACGCGAGGACCTCCTCGCCCTCGTCGCGGGCGGAACGGCGGCCGACGAGAGTGCGTTCGGCGGCGCCGCGGTGGCGGCCGGGCACGACCGTGCCGTTCCCGACGCTCGTGCCGCGCCCGGCGGTCTGCTGGGCTTGCTCGACGAGCCGGAACTGCAGCGCTACCGGGTGGCCCGCTACGAGCCGATCGCCGAGGGCAGCCTGCTCGTGATCGGCGGTCCCCGCTCGGGCAAGTCAACGGCGCTGGCGTCGGTCGCGGCGGGGTTCGCGCCCGTTGGAGATGCCGTGTTGCTCGGAGCGGACGTCGAGGCGGTGTGGGACTGCCTCGTCAAGGCGCGCCAATGCCTCGACGCCGGCGAGAGTCCGGCTGCCCGGCTGCTGCTTCTCGACGACTTCGATAGCGTGCACGCCCGCTGGGACCAGGAGCACCGTCCGGCGGCCCTCGAACTGCTCGTCGGGCTGCTCCGCGACGGCGCGGAGGGCGGCCTGCGGATCGTCATCGCCGCGCAAAGGCTCACCGGATCGCTGCAGTCCCTGCCTGCCCTGTGCCAGAGACGGCTGGTGCTGCGCCTGCCCGATGTCGCCGAGCACGTCGCGGCCGGAGGAGTGGCTGCCCTGTTCGACGACCGCCTTCCGCCCGGCGGCGGGAGCTGGCAGGACCATCGCATCCAGCTCCTCGCGCCGGAGCAGAGCGGTGCAATCCCGGATGTCGCGGCGCAGCGGGACATCGAGCCACTCACGGATGCCGCCGCACTCCTGGGGCGGCCCGGGCAGACCCTTCTCGTCGTGTCGGACTCGCCGTCCTGCTCGGCCGCAGTGCTGGGAACGGTTCCCGGTGCGCGGGTCGTCGACCTCGCCGCGGTGTCCCACGGCGAGCTGGCGGAGGCCGCGCGAGCAGGCGCGTCGCTCCGGCTGAGTGAGTCACAATCAGGCACCGCCTTCGTCGGAGACGTGGACGCGTGGCAGGCGCAGTGGTCCCTGCTGGGTGCCCTGCGCCCGCACGCGGACCTGGTCTTCGACGGCTGCAGCCTGGCCGACTACCGGGCCATCAGCCGACGCCGGGACCTGCCTCCGCCGTTGGCACCCAACCGAGGTCGGGTGTGGGTACTGCGCCCGGACGGCGCCGTGCACCGGGCCACGCTGCGGGCCCAGGTCGTGTAGCCGCCGGCCGCGAAGTCCCGCAGCACAGTCCCACAGCACAGTTCAGCGGTGCCGGCCCCGCCGCCGTCCCGCCGTGGATCAGGCCAGCGCGTCCACCAGACCGCGGAGCGGCAGCGAGTGCGCACTCGCGACCGGGCCGCTGGTGATGAGGCCGCCGACCGTGGACAGGCCGAAAGCGAGCGCGGCATCCGTTCGGAGCGCGTCCTTCCAGCCTCGGTTCGCGATCAGCCGAACATAGGGAAGCGTGGCGTTGGTGAGCGCATAGGTGGAGGTGCTCGGCACGGCCCCGGGCATGTTCGCCACGCAGTAGAACAGGGACTGATGCACAGTGAACGTCGGATCGGCGTGCGTCGTCGGGTGGGAGTCGGCGAAGCAGCCGCCCTGATCCACAGCGATGTCCACGAGCACGCTGCCCGGCTTCATCCGGGCCACGAGCTCGTTGCTGACTAGCTTGGGGGCCCTGGCCCCGGGGATCAGGACCGATCCGATCACCAGGTCGGACAACACCAGCGCCCGGTCGATCTCGTAGCTGTTCGAGGCGATGGTCTGCACCCGCCCGTAGTACAGCGCGTCGATTTCGCGCAGGCGGAACAGGTTGGTGTCGAGCACGGTCACCTGGGCGCCGAGCCCGAGGGCGACCTGCATGGCTGCCGTGCCGGCCACGCCCCCGCCGAGCACGGTGACCCGAGCCGGATGCGTTCCGGGCACCCCGGGCACGAGCAGGCCCGGTCCGCCGTTGGGCTTGAGCATCGCATTGGCGCCGACGATGGGTGCCAGGCGGCCCGCAACCTCGCTCATCGGCGCGAGCAGCGGCAGCGCCCGCGTCGGCAGCTGCACGGTCTCGTAGGCGATCGAGGTGACACCGCCCTCCAGCAGCGCACGGGTCAGGGCGGGTTCCGCGGCCAGGTGCAGGTAGGTGAACAGCAGCAGATCGGGGCGAAAATAACCGTACTCGCTCGCCACGGGCTCCTTCACCTTGAGCAGCAGGTCGGCGGCGGCCCAGGTTGACGCGGCATCCGGCATGATCGTCGCGCCCGCCGCCGCATAGTTCTCGTCGCTGAGCCCGGAGCCGAGCCCGGCCCCCGTTTCGATCAACACCTCGTGCCCGTGCGCCACGAGGTCGTGTACGCCGGCCGGGGTGATCGCCACCCGGAACTCGTTGTTCTTGATTTCTGCCGGAACTGCGACCTTCATGGCGCTCCCTTGTCTAACGAATTCGACGGAGATTTTGATTCAAAAACCGTTTTTGGGGCCAAAAACGGCCCTCATGGTGAAAATCTCCGTCGAATTGGTTCAAACCCTCAGCGGTGGACCTCCGGGCGGTGGACCACTCTGGCCTGAGCGAAATCCTACCGCCGCCGAACAGCTCATTTCGATTGAGAGTGTCGCCATAGAGTGCTGATTTCGTGCGTGATCTGACCAAAAATTAACGATTCGGTCACTCTTGGGTGCGCAGGAGGCGCTCCTGTGCAAGTATCTAGCAACTCGCAATGAAAGCTGTGAGAGCTCATCCGCTGAGAAGTGCAAGGAGACCCGACCATGAAGCCCAGGCCGTTGCCCGCAGATCCCATGATCGCTCAGCTGGTCCGACAGGCCCGGGCGACCACGATGGGGCGCCGCGCTCTGCTCGCCGGAGCCGGTGGCGGGGCCGCAGCCCTGGCGCTCGCCGCATGCTCGACCGGAGGGGCCACGAAGCCCACCGCCGCCCCCGACGAGTCCGACAGCAGCAAGCTCGTGCGCTGGGACAACTGGGCGCTCTACATCGACGTCGATGACGCCGGCGACTACCCCACACTGGATGCGTTCACGGCCGAAACCGGTATCAAGGTCGAGTACACCGAGGCCGTCGACGACAACAACACCTACTACGGCAAGGTCAAGGACCAGCTCGCCCTCGGTCAGGACATCGGCGCCGACACCGTTTGCCTGACCGACTGGATGGTCGGCCGCTGGATCCGGTTCGGCTACACCCAGGAACTCGACCAGGCCAACATCCCCAACCTGAAAAACTTGCTCCCGTCCCTGAAAGACGTCGGGTTCGACCCCGGCCGCAAGATGAGCCTGCCGTGGCAGGGCGGGTTCGCCGGCATCTGCTGGAACAAGGAGAAACTTCCGAACGGCATCGCCTCGGTCGAGGACCTGTGGAGCTCCGACCTCAAGGGCCGGGTCGGCGTTCTGTCCGAGATGCGCGACACCATGGGACTGATCATGCTCGACATGGGTGTCGACATCGCGGGCGACTGGGGCGACGACGAGTTCTTCGCCGCGATCGACGTGCTGGAGAAACAGGTCGGCGACGGCCAGGTTCGCAACATCAAGGGCAATGCGTACAAGGAAGACCTCATCAACGAGGACACCCTCGCCGCCATCGTCTGGTCCGGCGACATCGTGCAGCTCAACGCCGAGAACGGGGACAAATGGGAGTTTGTGGTCCCCGACAAGGGCGGCACCCTCTGGAACGACAACTTTCTGGTGCCGATCGGCTCCACGCACAAGAAGAATGTCGAGAAACTCATCGACTACTACTACGACCCGGCCGTCGCCGCCGAGGTCGCCGCCTACGTGAACTACATCACCCCCGTTGCCGGCGCCAAGGAAGCCGCGATGGCAATCGACCCCGAGCTCGCGAACAACCAGCTGATCTTCCCGGACGACACGACCCTGGCCAAGGCTCGCGTCTTCCGCACCCTGACCGGCGCGGAGGAGCAAAAGTACGACGCCGCCTTCCAGGGCATCCTGCTGGGCTCGTAGGGATGGCCAACGGAGAGTTCGCCAGCGCGGGGGCCGACCTGGAGCTGGTGGGCATCCAGAAGAGGTTCCCGGGCTTCACCGCTATTGAGCATCTCGACCTGAAGATCCCCGCGGGGTCGTTCTTCGCGCTGCTCGGCCCGTCCGGCTGCGGCAAGACCACGACCCTGCGCTTGGTGGCCGGCCTCGAGGAACCGACGGCCGGGCGCATCCTGATCGGGGGCACGGATGTGACGAACCAGAAATCCTTCCAGCGTCCGGTCAACACGGTGTTCCAGAGTTATGCCCTCTTCCCGCACATGACGGTGTTGGAGAACGTCGCCTTCGGGCTGCGCCGCCGGCGGATCGACGACCCGGTCGCCAAGGCTCACGAGGCGCTCCGCCTGGTGGAACTGGACCACCTCGCCGCCCGCCGCCCGCAACAGCTCTCCGGCGGACAGCAGCAGCGCGTGGCCCTCGCCCGCGCGATCGTCAACCGGCCGGCCCTGCTGCTGCTCGACGAGCCCCTCGGCGCGCTCGACCTGAAGCTGCGGCGCCAGATGCAGCTCGAGCTGAAGACCATCCAGGAGGAGGTCGGCCTCACGTTTCTGCACGTCACCCACGACCAGGAGGAGGCCATGACCATGGCCGATACCGTCGCGGTCATGAACAAGGGCCGGATCGAGCAGATGGGCGCCCCCGAGGAACTCTACGAGCTGCCGCGCACGGCGTTCGTCGCTAACTTCCTCGGCCAGTCGAACCTGTTCACCGGCCCCGTGGTCGGTAGCACGAGCGAGGCCATCTCCGTGGCCGTGGCCGGCCAGAAAGTCGTGGTTCCGGCGGCGCGCGCGCACCGGCACACCGGCGAGGTCACCATCGGCGTCCGCCCGGAGAAGCTGACCCTGCACGTGACCGAACCCGTCGCCGACGTCGCCCGCAACCTGATGGGTCCCGGCCGGGTGATCGACGTCTCGTTCAGTGGGGTCAGCACCCAGTACCTGGTCGAGGTCGCCGGCGTCGGCACCCTCATCGTCTTCGCGCAGAACATGGCGTTCGGCCCCGTCGCCCATGAGGGGTCCGAGGTCTGGCTGGACTGGAACATCGAACACGGCTTCGGGCTCGAGGACGACGCCTCGGCGGAGCCCCGTTTCGAGGCGGACGACAGCACCCGGAGCATCGCGACCCAGAAACGCTCCTCCCTGCTCACGGAGCTTGAGGGAGCCTAGGGTGGCGTTCGCGGCATTCTCCACCAGCACCACCGCGCCCGAACCGGCGCCGCGCCGGAAGAGCCCGATCGCGCTGCTCCTGCTGTTGCCGGGCATCCTCTACCTGGTGCTGTTCTTTCTGGCCCCCCTCGTCTCGCTGCTGCTGACGTCGTTCCAGGCTCCCTCGGAATTCGGCGACGTCGGCCAGTACTCCTACGCCTTCCGCTGGGAGAACTACGTCGACGTGATCACGGCCTACTGGCCGCACATCATGCGCTCCTTCGGCTACGCGCTGATCGCCACGCTGCTCGCCCTGGTGTTCAGCTACCCGCTGGCGTACTTCATCGGCGTGAAGGCGCGGCCCTGGCCGTTGCTGCAGAGCCTCATGCTGGTGCTGGTGATCGCCCCGTTCTTCATCAGCTTCCTGCTGCGCACCCTGGCCTGGAAGCAGCTCCTGTCCGACGAGTCGTTCGTGATCACCTCGCTCAAGGCTCTGTCGTTGCTGGCACCGGATGCCCATTTCACGGGCACTGCTTTCGCCGTCATCTTCGGGCTCACCTACAACTTCATCCCGTTCATGACCCTGCCGCTCTACACGACGCTCGAACGGCTCGACCTGCGTTACCTCGAGGCCGGCAGCGACCTCTACGCGCATCCGTTCGACGTGTTCCGCAAGATCACGATCCCGCTGTCGATGCCCGGCATCGTGGCCGGAACCCTGCTGACCTTCATCCCGGCGGCCGGCGACTACATCAACGCGAGCCGGGACTTCCTCGGCGGACCGGACACCCAGATGATCGGTAACGTGATCGAGGCCAACTTCCTGGTGCTGCAGAATTATCCGGCGGCGGCCGCGCTGTCGATCATCCTGATGTCGGTGATCCTGGTGATCGTGAGCGTCTACGTCAAACGGTCGGGCACGGAGGAGCTGCTGTGAAAATCTCCCTGGGCAAGTGGTTGCTGCCGCTTTACACGGTGCTGGCGCTGATCTTCCTGATGGTGCCGATCGTCTACACGTTCGTGTTCTCGTTCAACGACTCGCTCAAGTCCAACATCACCTGGCGCGGGTTCACCTTCGACAAGTGGCTGAACGTGTGCCAAGTTCAGAACGGCGCCGTCTGCGAGGCGTTCGGCAACAGCATCCTGATCGGCGTAGTGGCCACGGTGGCCGCGACCACGCTCGGCACCATGATCGCGATCGCCCTCGTGCGGTACCGGTTCCGGTTCCGGTCGCAGACGAGCCTGCTCCTGTTCCTGCCGATGGCCACGCCGGAAGTCGTGCTCGGCGCCGGCCTGGCCGCGCAGTTCCTGTCGCTCGGCGTGCCGAAGGACATGTCCACGATCATCCTGGCTCACACTATGTTCTGCATCAGCTTCGTGGTGGTGACGGTCAAGGCGCGTGTCGCGAGCCTCGACCCCGCGCTCGAGGAGGCCGGCCGGGACCTCTACGGCTCGGCAACCCAGGTGTTCGCGCGGATCACCTTTCCGCTCCTGCTGCCCGGCATCCTGGCGGCCGCGCTGCTCTCCTTCGCGCTGAGCTTCGATGACTTCATCATCACCAACTTCAACTCCGGCGCCGTCACCACGTTCCCCAAGTACATCTACGTGTCCGCCGCCCGGGGGATCCCGGCCGAGGCGAACGTGATCGCGTCGGCGGTGTTCATTTTCGCCTTGGTGATCGTGGTCACCGCCCAGGTATCCCGGGCGGCCAAGGAGAAGCGGCTGGCAAAACTGGGCTGACTCCCGGCCCGCGCCCTACACGTAGCTGGCGCGGATCTCCCCGACCGGGAGCCCGCCGCCCAGCACCATCAGGTGCAGCTCGGGCAGAATGGCCTCGACGTCGCTGTGTGCGATCGCACCGGAGTCCGCGAGCAGACGCAGGGCCACGATGGCGGTTGCCCGCAGGCTGCCGTCGAGAATCTTGAGGGCGACCGTCGTGCCGTTGGCGGCGGAGGCGACGCAGATGCCCTCCGCGCCGGTCTTCACGAACAGTCCGAGGCGGTCGATCACGACCGTGTCGGGCATGCCGGGTCCGGCGATGACCCAGCCGTTCTGCCGTATTGCCTCGCCGAGGAAGCCGGCCTCGCGGTAGATCGCGAACGGCGAGTTTGACTTGGACGTGGCGATGCGGGCGATGCCGCGTGCCAGAGCGGTGAGGGACAGCGCGTGAACCGGCGCGCCGCATCCGTCGATGCCCGACGCCGACGGCCGCTCGCCGGTGAAGCGCTCCACCACGTCGAGAATGCGCTTCTGCAACGGATGCGCCGGCTCCAAGTATCCAGACAGCGCCCAGCCGTTCTGCTGGCAGGCCACGAGCATCGCGGCGTGCTTGCCCGAGCAGTTCATGTAGATCGGGGCCTTGGCGGCCCCCAGTCGCACCAGGGCGTCGCGGGTGGGAGAGTCGTCCGGCCAGGCCGCCGGGCAGGCGAGCGCCGTCTCGGGGATGCCGGCGCGGGCGAGGAGCCCGCGCACGAGGTCGGCGTGGCGCTGCGTTCCGGTGTGGCTGGCGGTCGCGATGGCGGCGTCTTCCCCGCGCAGGGTGACCCCACTGGCCATCACGGCGATGGCCTGGAAGGGCTTCATCGACGACCGCGGGAAGATCGGGGTGGTCACATCGCCGAGGGCGCGCAAAACCGCGCCCTCGCTGGTGAGCACGACCGCGCTGCCGGCATGCCTCGATTCGATGAAGCCGCTGCGCTCGACCACGGCCAGTTCGACCGCATCGGGGACGAAGAACGTCTGCCCGGCGTGGATTGGCACCTCGAATGTCGTTGTCACGGTGTGTGCTTCGCGCCTAAAGCGCGGCGATGGCGTCGTCGATGACCGAGAGGGCATCGTTCAGGAGGGCATCACTCACGGCCAGGCTCGGGAGGAAGCGCAGCACGTTGCCGTAGGTTCCGGCGGTGAGCAGCAACACGCCGTGCTGGGCGGCGTAGGCGGCGATGGAGGACACGGCGGCGGCGTTCGGCGCCTTCTCCGTGTCACCGGTGCCCGGCTGCACGAGTTCGATGGCGATCATGGCGCCGCGACCGCGGATCTCGCCGATGATGTCGTACTTCTCCTTGAGAGAACCGAGGCCGGCGCGCAGGGTGTTCTCGATACGCACACCCTCGGCGAGCAGATCGCCTCGCTCAATCGACTCGAAGACCGCGATGGCCGCGGCGCAGGAGACCGGGTTACCGCCGAAGGTTCCGCCGAGGCCGCCGGGCTGCGAGGAATCCATGATCTCGGCGCGGCCGGTGACGGCGGCCAGCGGCATGCCGCCGGCGATGCCCTTGGCGGTGAGCACGAGGTCGGGGGTCCAGCCGAAGTGCTCGCTGGCGTAGTACTTGCCGGTGCGGGCCATGCCGCTCTGGATCTCGTCTGCGATCATGACGACGCCGTTCGCGGTGCACCAGGTCTGCAGGGCGTTGAAGTAGCCCTCGGCCGGAACCATGAAGCCACCCTCACCCTGGATGGGCTCGACGACCAGGCAAGCCAGGTCGGTGGGTCCGACGACCTTCTCGAGGTACGCGATCGTGCGCGCCGCGGCATCCGCGCCGCTCAGACCGTCGTGATACGGGTAGGAGCTGGGGGCGTGGTAGACATCGCTGGCGAGGGGGCCGTAGCCGGTGGCGTAGGGCATGGCCTTGTAGTTCATGGCCATGGTCAGCACCGTGCGACCGTGGTAGGCGTGGTCGAGCACGGCGACGGCGCGGCGGCCGGTGTGCTTGCGGGCGATCTTGACACCGTTCTCGACGGCCTCGGCGCCCGAGTTGATCAGCACCGACTTCTTCGGCCAGGAGCCGGGGGTGTGCTCGGCGAGAAGCTCGCAGACGCGCACATACTCCTCGTAGGGCGTGATGGTGAAGAGGGTGTGGATGAAGTCCTGGGTCTGTTCGACGGCGGCCGCGACCACGCTGGTCTCGGTGTGGCCGATCGTGGTAACGCCGATGCCGGCGCCCAGGTCGATGAACTGGTTGCCGTCGACGTCGACGAGGATGGCGCCGTTCGCCTTGGCGATGTAGACGGGCAAAGCGGATGCGACGCCGCCGGAGACGACGGCGAGCCTGCGCTGCTGGAGTTCTTTCGAGCGCGGACCCGGGATCGCGGTCACGATCTTGCGTTCCTGCGGCACGGTGTAAACCGGTGCGGCGGGGGTGGACGGGGAGGTCAAAGGCGTCAGCGTGTCAGTCATGATCTGACCAGTTTACCGATCGATGCGACGGGAGGCGCGGCGAATTGCTGCGACAATCGGTTCCCTGGCCGCATTACGGCCCGTTGTCGGCCGCGAATCGGCCCGCAGAGCCGCGCAAATCGAAGGAGGCGCCGTGATCGGTGCACACCACCACTACGCCGTGAACATCGCCTGGACAGGCAACCGAGGCACCGGCACGAGCAGCTACCGGGACTACGGCCGGGATCACCTGATCACCGCGCCCGGCAAGGAGCCGATCAGCGCATCGGCCGATCCGACCTTCCACGGGGACGCCGACCGTTGGAACCCGGAGGAACTGCTGCTGGCCGCCCTCAGCGAATGCCACCTGATGAGCTACCTGCACGTCGCCGTGAAGCACGGCGTGCAGGTCGTCGACTACACCGACGACGCGACCGGGTCGATGGCCCAGACGACGGATGGTGGCGGCCACTTCACCGAGGTGACCCTGCGACCGCGCGTCACGGTTGCCGACCCCGGCCAGGTCGAACTCGCGCAGTCCCTGCACGCGGAGGCCGCCGGCCTCTGTTTCATCGGCGCATCCGTGAACTTCCCCGTCGTTCACCAGCCGCAGACGGTGGCGCTCGCCGACACTGAGGTGTGACGCCGACCCGGTCACCGCAACGTGCGGTCGGTGGCCGTGCTCCCTGCGGCGGCGGCGATCAGACGGCTTCCGCCGCACGCTCACCGCCACCTACCCGGGGTTCTATCGGTGCTACAGGCCGGACAAGGCGGCGAGGGTTTCCTCGATCACGGAGGCGGCATCGTCGATCAGCGCCTCGGAGATGACGACCGACGGCATGATGCGCAGCACCGAGTCCCAGCTGCCGGCATCCAGCACGATGACGCCGTTGGTGGTCGCGTGCTTGATGATCGCGGTGAGAGCCTCGGGGTACGGTGTGGTCGTGCCCGGGTGAACGAGCTCCACCCCGAACATCGCACCCTTGCCGCGCACGTCGCCCACGACCGAAAACCGCTTCGGCCAGTCGCCGATGCGCGCCCAAAGGGCCTTCTCGACGCGCCGCGCCTCGCCGAGGAGGTCGTCCCGCTCGATCAGGTCGAAGACGGCGAGGGCGGCCGCGGTCGAGACCGGATTGCCGCCGAAGGTTCCGCCGATGCCGCCGGGCTGCACAGAGTCCATGATTTCGGCGCGGCCGGTGACGGCGGCGAGCGGGAATCCGCCGGCGATGCCCTTGGCGGTGGTGACGAGGTCCGGCACCACGTTGTGGTGCTCGATGCCGTACCAGGCGCCGGTGCGGGCGATGCCGGCCTGGATCTCGTCGGAGACGAAGACGATGCCGTGCTCGGTGCAGAATTCGCTCAGGCGCTTGAAGAATCCGGGGGCGGGGATGACGATGCCGCCGTCGCCCTGGATCGGCTCGATGAAGAAGGCCGCGATCTCGGTGGCGCCGATGTGGGTGTTGATGTAGTCGATGGTCTTCTCGGCGGCTTCTTCGCCGGTCAGGCCGTCACGGTAGGGGTAGCTGGTCGGCACGCTGTAGATCTCGCCGGGGAACGGTCCCATTCCGGCACGCTCGGGCCAGGGGCGGTAAGTCATCGCCATGGTCAGGTTGGTGCGACCGTGGAACGCGTGGTCGAGCGCAACGATGGCGCGCCGGCCGGTGAACTTGCGGGCGATCTTCACGGCGTTCTCGACGGCTTCCGCGCCGGTGTTCACCAGGATGGAGCGCTTCTCGAAGTCGCCGGGGGTGATCTCGGCGAGCTTCTCCGCGACGGCCACGTAGTTCTCGTACGGGGTGACGGTGAACAGGGTGTGGGTGAGCTTGGCGGCCTGCGCCGCGGCGGCCGCGGCCACCTCGTCGTTCGCGTGACCGATGGTGGTCACGCCGATGCCGCAGCCAAGGTCGATGATCTGGTTGCCGTCGACGTCGACGAGGATCGCTCCCGCTCCGTGATCCATATAAATGTTCGCCAGCGTGCCCGCACCGCGGGAAACCGCGCGCAGGCGGCGTTCCTGCAATTCGACCGACTTGGGGCCGGGAAGGGCGGTGACGAGCTTGCGCTCCTGGGGTACCGAATACGTGTCAGACATGACTCCAGCTTAGGTCGCGCCCGTTTCCGCGGTGTTTCCGGGCGGCGGATGCTCGGCTCGGCCGGCCCGAAAACGGCTAGACGCGTTCGCGCGGGAAGACCCGGTCGGCGATCTTTTGCAGGGTGCCCGAGGGCGGCGACTCGTTGTACCGGCCGGCCAATTCCTGACGGGACAGGGCGTGGATCGCGGCCATGATCTCGTCGGTCGCGCCGCGCCGTGCCTTGCCGGACTCAGCGGAACCGTGGCGGCTCAGGTCGAGGGGCTCGCCGAAGGTGACCGTGACCTTGCGGATGCGCGGGAATTTCGCTCCCACCGGCTGGATCTCCTGTGTGCCGATCAGCCCCACCGGAACCACGACAGCCCCCGTGGTGAGGGCGAGCCATGCCACGCCCGTGCGGCCCTTGTACAGGCGGCCGTCGAGGGAACGGGTTCCCTCCGGGTAGATCGCGAACGCGCTGTCGGATTCGAGGATGTTGCGGCCCGCGTCGAGAGCGTCCTGGGCGGACTGCCCCGCGCCGCGTTCGACCCCGACCGCTCCGATCGAGGTGAAGAAGGTGCGCGAGACGAAACCCGTGAACCCGGTGCCGGTGAAGTAGGTGGACTTGGCCAGGAACTGCACGCGCCGAGGTGCGACCAGCGGAATCACGATGCTGTCGATGAACGACAGGTGGTTGCTGGCCAGGATGACGCGGCCGCTGCGCGGGATGTTATCCCGGCCGGTGATGGTGGGGCGGAAGACCAGCCGGGCGATCGGCGCCATGATGCCGTAACCGAGAAAGTAGACGAATCCGGGGCGCTTCGTGCGCTCCGATTCCTCCGCCGACAGGTCGACGGGAGTTGCATCCTGGGAATCTTCTTTGGAACCGGTCATCCTTGGACCCTACCGCCACGGCCCGCCCCGCCACGAAAGGCGGCGGCGCCACCTAAAATTGCAGGATGCGCAGACGAGTTGTAATTCTCGGGTCGACCGGCTCGATCGGAACCCAGGCCCTCGATGTGATCAAGGCCAACCCCACCCGGTTCGAGGTGGTCGGGCTCTCCGCCGGCAACAACAGGACGATGCTCGAGGCGCAGGCCGCCGAGTTCGAGGTCGAGCACACGGCGCTCGGCGCGGACGAGGCCGAAGAGCTCGTGCGCGACGTCGAGGCCGACGTGGTGCTCAACGGCATCACGGGCTCGGTGGGCCTCGGGCCGACTCTCGCCGCCCTGCGAGCCGGTCGCACGCTGGCCCTGGCCAACAAGGAATCGCTCATCGTCGGCGGCGACCTGGTGAAGTCGCTGGCGGCGCCGGGACAGATCGTGCCCGTCGACTCCGAGCACTCCGCCATCGCGCAGGCGCTCCGCTCGGGAACGGCCGGCGAGGTGCGACGCCTGGTGCTGACGGCATCCGGGGGCCCGTTCCGTGGCCGACGACGCGGGCAGCTCGCCGACGTCACGCCGGCCGAGGCGCTCGCGCACCCTACCTGGGAGATGGGGCTCGTCGTCACGACCAACTCGTCCACCCTCGTCAACAAGGGCCTCGAGGTGATCGAAGCGCACCTGCTCTTCGACGTGGAATACGAGCGCATCGATGTGGTCGTGCACCCGCAGTCCGTCGTGCACTCCATGGTGGAATTCATCGACGGATCGACGATCGCCCAGGCGTCCCCGCCGGATATGCGTCTGCCGATCTCGCTCGGGCTGGACTGGCCGAACCGCGTCGCGGCGGTCGGCACCCCGATCGACTGGACCATCCCGCAGAACTGGACCTTCGAGCCCCTCGACACGACGGCTTTCCCGGCCGTCGACCTGGCCAAGCAGGTCGGGCGCGCGGGCGGCACCTACCCCGCGGTGTTCAACGCGGCGAACGAGCAGGCCGTGGCGGCTTTCCACGCCGGCACCATCGGGTTTCTGGACATCGTCGACACCATCCAGCGTGTCGTCGAACGGCACGAGCAGGACGGCCCGCTCACACGCGAGTCGCTCGCCGGCGCCGAGGCGTGGGCCCGCGCCGCGGCGGACAAGCTCCTCGCCCGCTGAGAAAGCCGGCCATGCGGCTCAGGCCGTGTCGCCTGAGCTGCGGTAACTGTCCGCGGTGGCGGCGAGGGCATCCGGCCACGGGGTCTTGCCGACGCCGAGCTCGCGCTCGGTTTCGGCGGAATCGATGATGTACGGCACCCTGAGCTGATAGCTCGAGGCCCAGATCTCGTGCATCATCGGGTTCAGCGCGCCGAGCGATTTGAGCAGCCACTGCGGGTAGCCCGCCACCGTGCCGTGCGTGCCGTAGCGGCGGTTAAGCTGGGCGGCGATGTCGTCACGGGTGATGGCCGTGCTCGGCACATGCCAGAGCCGGCCCCAGTCGCCCCGGTAGTCGGCGGCGGCCACGAGAGTTGTCACGATGTCGGGCAGGTAGCTCCAGCTGTGCACGCGCCCGGGCCGGCCCACGACCCGGGCGGTCTTCGATTCCAGGATGGCTCTGAAGAACCGGTCGTCGAGATGCGCAGTGCCGACGACGCCCGGCCCGAAATAATCGCTCGCCCGCACCTCGACGGCCCGAATCTCGCCGCGGTCGTGCGCGTCCCTCGCCCGGTGCCAGAGCTCCTTGCGCACGAGCCCCTTCGTCTCGGTGGTCGTTTCCGGCGAATGCTCGGTCATCGGCCCGGTCGGAGACCCGTACGGGTAGAGATTGCCCATCATCACCAGGCGGGCGCCGCTGACGGATGCCGCCGTCAGCGCCGCGTCGATGACCGGCGGCCACTGGGTGGGCCAGTCGGTGTACCGCGGGTTGATGCACAGAAAGATCGTCGACATGCCGGTTGCCGCCCGGGCGAAGGTCTGGGCGTCGCTCGCGTTCAGCACGACAGATTCTACCCCGGGTGCCGCCGCGCCGGAGCGTGTTCCGACGGTCACCTGGTCTCCTCGAATCATCAGACGCTCGGCGAGCGGTCGCCCGACCATGCCGGCGCCGACGATCAGTTGCTGGGGCATGTATCCTCCTGAGGTGAGGCCGACGCTAGTCCTCGTCGTCGCAGCCGTCGTCGTTCTTCTTGCATTTACCGTCGTCCTTGTCGTTGCCGTTGTCAACGGACGTCGGGCTCGGGGCTGGAACCGGGGCCACGGTCGGCTCCGGCTTGCTCGCCTCGATCGCGGCGGTCAGGTCCGCGGACACCAGGTTGAGGGCTGACTGGATGTCGGCAGCACGGGCGGCGCTCACCCCGTCCGCCGCGGCCGCGGTCAGCAGGTCGGCCTGGACGGCCTCGAGCGAGGCCTGGGCGGCCTCCAAGTCGCCGGCCGCGGCGGCCGCTGTGACGTTCCGCACACCGGCCTGCAACTCGGTGGCGGTGCTCTGCTGCAGGTCGGGAGGCGTGCTCCCGCACCCGGTCAGGGTGGACGCGACGAGCGTGACCGCGGCCAGCGCGAGTGTTAGGCGGGCCCGAGGCATCATGGCGTCACGCTTTCCTGGAGTCGCTTCAGATTGGTGCCGAGGGAGCCGTCGACGGCCGGGTAGGTAGCGGCGGGCGTGGCCGGTTCAGCCACCCGCGGGGTGAAGACCACCACGGCGAGAACAATGAGCGCGGCCAGGACTCCGAGCGAGGCGAGCACTCGGGGCCGGCGCCACGCGGGAGCGATGGTGGTGCCACGGGCGCTACCCGGGGACCGTTCCGCCGCGCGGCCCGGTGAGCGGGCCGGAGCGCCGGCCGGCGTCAGAAACTCGGTGGGGGCATCCGCGCCGGGTTTCGGGGCAGCGATGACCTTCGTGACGGCCAGAACCGCAGTCGGCTCGAGGGTCGCGGCCCTAAGAACCGCGGTGGGCTCGAGGGTTTCGGTGGCGCCCAGGACGGCAGTGGGCTCCAACAGCTCGTTAGCGCCCAGATCGGCGGTGGGTTCCAGAAGCTCGGTGGCCCCCGGAGCCCCCATTGCCACGGTGACTGCGGTGACATCGGCGACGTTCTCCCGGCTGACCAGGCGTCGCAGCTGCACGGCTGCGTCGCCCGCGCTGAGTCGGTCGGCCGGCTCGCGGATGGTCATGCCGCCCAGAACAGCGGCCCATCGCTGGCCGAGATGGGCCGGGATGTGCGGCTGCCGCTGCAGCCTGGCCATTGCCGATTCGATCGCCGTTCCGGTGAAGGCGCGCTCGCCGGTGAGGCATTCGAGCAGCACGAGTCCGAGCGAGTAGACGTCGCTGGGCGGGCCGATGGTGCTGCCGAGTGCCTGTTCGGGGCTGAGGTAGCCGGCCGTGCCGAGCAGAGACCCGGTCGCCGTGAGGCGGGTCGCGTCGAAGAGACGGGCAATGCCGAAGTCGGCGAGTTTGGCATGCATGGCGCGGCCGGGGAAGCCCGACGGTGCGAGCAGCACGTTCGCGGGCTTGATGTCGCGGTGGATGATGCCCTGCGCGTGCACGTAGTGCAGCGCCTCCGCCAGGTCGGCGCCCATGGCTGCCACCTCGTCGGGGTGCAGGGTCCCGTCGGCGATCTTGCTGCGCAGGTCCGTGCCGTCCACGAGCTCCATCACGATGTAAGTGCGCGAGACTCCGTCGATCACGGCCGTGCCGGCGTCGAACAGGGTGACCAGGGCGAAGTGGTTGAGGCTCGCGAGCACCGTGACCTCGCCGCTCTGGCGCTCGGGCCCGGCGTCGTCGGCCGTGTCGAGACGGAACAGCTTCACGGCGACCGTACGCCCCAGAAAGAGGTCGGTGGCCCGGTAAACGGATGCCATCCCGCCCGTTCCTAGCAGAGCGTCGATACGAAAACGGTCGGCCAGGCTGATGCCGATGGGACCGACGGCGTGTGGCTTGGACAGAGGGAACCTCCTCGTGGATCCGTAAAGTCAAGCAAACCACACCTTGCAGGGGGAACAGCCAGCGCCCTCGCAGGGTGGAGTGGGTAATCTACGACTGTGGAAACCGTGCTGCTGTATATTCTGGGCGTTCTGATCGTCGTGGTCGGCCTTGCCCTGTCCATCGGCCTGCACGAGATCGGGCACCTGCTTCCCGCCAAGCTCTTCGGCGTCAAGGTCACCCAGTACATGATCGGTTTCGGGCCCACCGTATGGTCCCGTCGCAAGGGCGAGACCGAGTACGGCGTGAAGGCCATCCCGCTCGGCGGCTACATCGCCATGATCGGAATGTTCCCGCCCGCCAAAAAGGGCGGCAGAGTGCAGGCATCCAGCACTGGCTTCTTCAACCAGCTGGTGCAGGAGGGCGAACCGGAGAAGAAGCCCAGCGCCATGGCCACCATGGTCGACGACGCCCGCCAGTCCAGCGCCGACACCATCGGTGAGGGCGAGGAGCACCGCGCGTTCTACCGCCTGCCCGTCTTCAAGCGTGTCATCATCATGCTCGGCGGGCCCACGATGAATCTCCTCATCGCGGTCGTGCTCTTCGCCGTGCTCCTGATGGGCTTCGGAACGGCCCAGGCCAGCACCAGCGTCGGCAGCGTGTCCGAGTGCGTGCTGCCGGCCACGAGCACCCGGCAGACCTGCGAACCGACCGACGAGAAGGCGCCCGGTGCCGCGGCCGGCCTGCAGCCGGGCGACCGCCTGGTCAGCATGAACGGCACCCCGATCGACAGCTGGGACCAGTCCACCGAGATCATTCGCGAGTCGCCGGGCATCCCGCTTGCCACCGTCGTCGAACGCAACGGCACCCAGCAGACCCTGACCATCACCCCGAAACTCACCGAACGCTACGTGAGCGATGCCGACGGCGAGATCGAAGAGGATGCCGCCGGCGAGCCGAGGACCCAGGAGGTCGGCTTCGTCGGAATCGGCCCGGCTGGCGAGCTCGTGCCGCAGCCGGCGACCGCCGTGCTGCCCGCGGTGGGCGAGAACATCGGCGCGGTCGTGCACATGATCGCGAACCTGCCGCAGCGCATGATCGATATCGCCAACGCGGCCTTCGGACCGGGGGAGCGCGACGCCAACGGCCCGATCAGTGTGGTCGGGGTCGGCCGCGTCGCCGGCGAGATCGCCAGCATCGACGCCATCCCGGTGAACAGCAAGATCGCGAGCATGCTGGGGCTCCTGGCCTCGCTCAACGTGGCCCTGTTCGTGTTCAACCTGGTGCCGCTGATGCCGCTCGACGGCGGACACGTCGCCGGCGCGCTCTGGGAAGGGTTGCGGCGTCAGATCGCCAAGCTGTTCAGACGCCCCGACCCGGGCCCCGTCGACACGGCGAAACTGATGCCGCTCACCTTCGCCGTCGTGGTGGTGCTCGGCGCCATGAGCCTGCTACTGATCTACGCGGACATCGTCAAACCGATCAACATCTTCGGCTGACCCGCGGCGCGTCCCGGCGCAGCTCCCCGCGGCTCTGCCCGGCGAGATTCGCCGAGATTCGCCGAAAATGCCGAGAGTCGCCGTTCCGCCAGGTCAACTGGGCAAAAACGGCGACTCTCGGCGTCTGCGAGCGGCGTCCGGTACGGGCGTTAGCGCGAGAGCAGCAGCGCCTCACCCTGGCCGCCGCCGCCGCAGAGGGCGACGGCGGCCTTACCGGTGCCGCGCCGGGCCAGCTCAAGCGCCGCGTGCAGCGCGAGGCGGCCGCCCGAGGCCCCGATCGGATGCCCGAGGGCGATCGCGCCGCCGTGGATGTTGACCTGCTCGGGGGAGAGGCCGAGCTCCCGGGTCGATTCGAGCGACACCGCGGCGAAGGCCTCATTGATCTCGACCAGGTCGAGCTCGTCGGCCGCCCACCCCTGGCGCTCCAACGCGCGGTGGATCGCGTTCGCCGGCTGTGAGTGCAGCGAGTTGTCGGGTCCGGCGACCTGGCCGGAGGACTCCACCACCGCCAGCCAGCTGAGCTCATTGTCGTCGGCGAATCGGCGGCTGCACAGCACGAGGGCGCTGGCACCGTCGCTCAGCGGCGACGAGTTGCCGGCCGTGACGGTGCCGTCCTCGGTGAAGGCCGGGCGCAGCCGGCCCAGCGTCTGCGTGGTGCTGTCGCCGCGCACACCCTCGTCCGTGGCGACCAGGAGCGGCTCGCCCTTCCGCTGCGGAACGCTGATCGGGGTGATCTCGTCGTCGAAGACGCCGTTCTCGACGGCGGCGGCGGCGCGCTGGTGCGAGGCGGCCGCGATGGCATCCTGGTCCGCCCGAAGCAGGCCGAGCCGCCCGTTGACATGCTCGGTGGAAAGGCCCATAGAGAGGCCGTCGAAAGCATCCGTCAGCCCGTCGCTGGCGGCGTGGTCAAGCATGGTGACGCTGCCGTAGGCCCAGCCCGTGCGCGAGCCGGGCAGCAGGTGCGGGGCGTTCGACATCGATTCCTGGCCGCCGGCCACGACGACATCCGCTTCACCGAGACGGATGATCCGGGCCGCGTCGATCACGGCGGCCAACCCCGAGAGGCACACCTTGTTCAGAGTCATCGCCGGAACGTTCCACGGGATGCCGGCGCCGATCGCGCTCTGCCGGGCCGGGTTCTGGCCGGAGCCGGCCTGCAGGACCTGGCCCATCAGCACGAACTGCACCTGGTCGGGTGTCACGCCGGCGCGGGCGAGCGCCCCGGTGATGGCAGCGGTTCCCAGCTGCACGGCGGTGAGGCCTGAGAGCTGCCCGTTCACCCGACCCTGCGGTGTGCGCGAGCCCGCGAGGATGACGACGTCGCTGCTGTTCACGGCACTGTGGTTCATAGCGGATCTCCTTCAGAAGACCGATCGGGCCGAGGGCCGATCGGGTAGGTGTGGCGATGCGTTCCGGCGGTGGCCCCGACCGTCGGGAGTCATCCTGCATCCGTTCAGATTTCGCCCGGTCTCGCCGCGTATGCTGTCGCCGTGGCTGCAATCAACCTGGGAATGCCCAAAGTACCTGAAGTACTCGCTCCGCGTCGCAAGACGCGTCAGATCAAGGTCGGCAAGGTACTCGTCGGCGGTGACGCGCGCGTGAGCGTGCAGTCGATGACGACGACGCCGACCACGAACATCAACGCGACCCTGCAGCAGATTGCCGAGCTGACGGCATCCGGCTGCGACATCGTGCGCGTCGCCGTGCCCAGCCGCGACGACGCCGAGGTGCTGCCGATCATCGCGATGAAGAGCCAGATCCCGGTCATCGCCGACATCCACTTCCAGCCGAGCTACGTGTTCGCCGCGATCGACGCCGGCTGTGCCGCCGTGCGCGTCAACCCGGGAAACATCCGCAAGTTCGACGACCAGGTCGGCAAGATCGCCGCCGCGGCCAAAGCAGCCGGCGTCTCGCTCCGCATCGGCGTCAACGCCGGCTCGCTCGAGCCGAGCCTCATGCAGAAGTACGGCAAGGCCACCCCGGAGGCGCTCGTCGAGAGCGCCGTCTGGGAAGCCAGCCTGTTCGAGGAACACGACTTCCACGACTTCAAGATCTCCGTCAAGCACAACGACCCGGTGATCATGGTCAAGGCCTACCGGCTGCTCGCCGAACGCGGCGATTGGCCCCTGCACCTCGGCGTCACCGAGGCCGGACCGTCGTTCCAGGGCACCATCAAGAGCGCCACGGCGTTCGGTATCCTGCTCGGCGAAGGCATCGGTGACACCATCCGGGTGTCGCTGAGCGCGCCCCCGGCCGAGGAGATCAAGGTGGGCCTGCAGATCCTGCAGTCGCTGAACCTGCGCGAGCGCAAGCTCGAGATCGTGTCCTGCCCGAGTTGCGGTCGCGCCCAGGTCGACGTGTACAAGCTCGCCAACGACGTCACCGACGGCCTCGAGGGCATGACCGTGCCGCTCCGGGTTGCCGTGATGGGTTGTGTGGTTAACGGACCGGGCGAGGCCCGCGACGCCGACCTCGGCGTGGCGTCGGGTAACGGCAAGGGCCAGATCTTCGTGCGCGGCGAGGTCATCAAGACCGTGCCGGAGTCGGAGATTGTCGCGACCCTGATCGAGGAGGCCAACCGGATGGCCGCCGAGATGCCGCCGAGCGAAGACTCCCTCGGCGCCCCCGTCGTGACGGTCGGCTCCAACTAGTCGAGATCCAACGAGTCCAGCGAGTCCCATTCGCTGGGTCGCGTCGCGTCGCGTCCGGAAGATCAGATCTCAGGCGCCGCGTGCATGACGTTCATCACAGGTGGAGCACCGTTCCAGCGTTGAACCAATTCGACGGAGATTTTGGCTCTCCTGCTTCATCCGTGGGTGTTGCGGAGCGCCTTAACGGCCGCACGCCGCTTCCTGTCT